>JARICB010000094.1 GCA_029264225.1 Nocardioides sp.
GCCCATCGCGCCGCAGGCACCGATCACGCCGAGGGCCGCGGAGGACTGCTTGGTGGCGGTCGCGATCGCCGCAGTGTGCGCGGGGGTGCCGGGTTGGGTCGTCGAGTCGACCTCCCTGCGCCAGATCGCCGGGATCATCTTGTAGGCCGAGCCGTTGCCGACGCCGGTCGCGGCGAAGATGCAGAGGAAGAAACCCAGGAACCACGGAAACCACGACGTGTTGTCGGCTGCGATCGTCGGGTCGGCACCAGGGTTGGCGCTGAGCTGGGTCAGCGTCCAGAGCACTGCGAGGGTGAACACGATCATCGCGATCAGGGCGTAGAGCGTCACCCGGGCACCACCGAGACGGTCGGCGAGCCAGCCACCCAGGGGTCGGGTCAGCGAGCCGACCCCGGCCCCGAGGAAGGCGTAGTAGGCAAAGTAGATGCCGGTGCCGAGCGGCGCCGGCTCGGAAACCCAGAAGTTGAGCTTGATCAGCAGCGGCATCGCGGCGGAGTAGCCGATGAACGAGCCGAAGGTGCCGACGTACAAGAACGCCATGATCCAGGTATGCGGCTTCCGGACGATCTGTAGTTGCTCGCGGGGGCGGGAGGCGGCGGTGGCGAGGTTGTCCATGAAGAAGTACGCCGCCAGGGTGGCGATCACCGCAAGCACGGCGTAGAGGTAGCCGGCGCTCTGGAGGTGGATGCCGCCCGCGCTGGCCTTGACCAGCCCGAAGATGCCGGCGCCGCCGATCATCACCGGCAGCAACAGTTGAATGATCGCGACACCGAGGTTGCCGCCCGCGGCGTTGAGCCCGAGCGCGGCGCCCTTCTTGGCTGCCGGGTAGAAGAAGTTGATGTTGGCCATCGAGCTGGCGAAGTTTCCGCCCCCGAATCCGGCGGTGGCAGCGATCAGGCAGAACACCCAGAACGGCGTGTCGAGACGTTGCACGAAGAACGCGAACAGCAGCGTCGGGATGAGCAGCAGCAGGGCGCTGATCATCGTCCAGTTCCGTCCGCCGAACTTCGGCACCGCAAACGTGTAGGGCAGCCGGAGCAGTGCGCCGACCAGGTTCGGCAGCGCCACCAGTAGGAACAGTTGCTGCGGGCTGAAGGTGAACCCCATCGTCAGCAGAAAAGCGGCGCTCACGCTCCAGATCAGCCAGACCGAGAAGCCCAGGTGCTCGGCGAAGATCGACCAGGCGAGGTTGCGGCGGGCGACCTTCTTGCCACCCTGCTCCCAGAAGTCGGGCTCCTCCGGTCGCCAGTCGTCGATCCAGCGGCCGGTGCGTCGCGCCACGACGGGCAGCTCGGTGGCCGTGGGAATCGGATCGGTGGTGAGGGTCATCTGAGAGCTCCTGGGGGACTTGGGTGCTCTCACCTTGGGTGGGCGAGGTTTCGGCTTCGATCCCTCCGCGGTACCCGGGGAGTTAACTTGTCCTCACTGCCTCACGGCTGAGGAACCCCACGAACACCGACAAGGAGACCCCATGGACCTGTTCGAGATCGACGAGACCCAGCGCATGTCCCGCGAAGCGGCGGCCGCGAAGTTGCACGCCCTGGCCGATGCCCTGGCCCGGCACAACTCGGTGGAGTTCACCAAGGGTGACAACCGCGTCACCGTCGCCATCCCCGACGAGGTCGAGCTCAAGATCGAGGTCGAGCTCGGCGACACCAACGAACTCGAGATCGAGCTCACCTGGTGAGCCGACGGCGTGTCGGACGACCACAACTGCGCCGGGGCATCCCACTTACGCGAGACGAGCCACAGGAGCAGGGACTTGTGGTCGTTCGACACGCCGCAGCTGGTGCAGGGCCCATCGCACGTAGCCCGGCTCGCACATCACCTGCTCCCAGGTGAAGCGCAGCACTCGCCACCCGTGCAGCACCAACAAGTTGTAGCGTGCGCAATCTCGTTTGTACGCCGCCCGGCTGGCATGGAAGCTCCATGAGTCGGCCTCGATGACGACCAGCTGGCCCTCAATGACCAGGTCCGGGTGGATGACCCCGGAGCCGAGATCGATCGCCTGCTGGGGAACCACGTCGAGTCCGGAGTCCAGGCACAGGGCGCGCAATACCGACTCGAAGGGGTTGGCCGCCCGCCCTTCGGCATGGTTCAGCACTCGTCGTACGGCGCCCGCTCCTGCGCCCTGCACATCGAGGGCAGCCAGCTCCGCACGCGTCACCATCCCCGACCGCAAGGCGGAGTCGGCGATTGCCAGGGCTTCGTCGAAGGGCAACCGGCGCGCGCAATCGATGACCGTCCGCAACGGCGAGGTGACTCCTGCGGCCAGGTCGTCCGCACCGAGATTCATCCACACCAGTCGTACGCCGCGGCGCTGGTCCGGCGTCAACGACCGACCACGACGCACGGCCAGCTCCGGCTGCTCGGGAACCAGCTTCATCGCCCACTCGTAGTGCGCGGCAGCACTCCTCAGGCACAACACGGCACTCAGGCCCCTGGCCGATCGCCAAGCCACGCCTGCCGTCGGCAACGCATAGCGCCCCTGAGCCAGCCGCTCGATCTCGCCGGCCCTGACCGCCCTGCGGATGTTGCGCCGCGTCGACCAACGCAACAACTGCTGTGCATCCGCGACCCCGCCGAGACGAGTCAACGCAGCGGCGGCCTTCATCCCGCCAGCCTGCCCGGGATCGTCGATCAGCGTCGCGGTCTATCCACAGGCCGGCGCGTCAAACGACCAGAAGTCCGCTCCGCCGGGTCGCGTCAGGCGTAACGACCAGCCCCACCGATGGGTTCTGGTCGTTCAACACGCCGGGATCGTCGCCGGGATCGTCTCCGGGGCGCTCACTCCAGGGCGAACTGCACCGACCGGGTCGCCACGTCGGCCTTGATCAGCTTCACGGTGACGGCCTCACCAACGGGCAGCGGCCCGGCTCCGGTGACCTTGGCCTCGATGGCGGGGCTCTCGATGGTCACCTCGCCCCGGCTGTCGTCCTTCTCGTCGACCTCGACGATGACACCGGCGAACGTCTCTCCGACCCGCGAGGCCAGCATGGCGGCCTCGGCGAGGTTGAGGATGGCGTTCTCGTACTGGTTCGCGCGCCGCCCCGACTCGCGCATGGTCTCGGGCAACTCCGTGAGCTTGGCCAGCACCCAGTCGGGCACCTCGTTGCCGGCACACAGGGAAACGCAGATCTCCAGGGCGTAACGGTCCACGAGGCGGCGCAGCGGGGCGGTGACGTGGGCATACTCCGAGGCCAGCGCCGAGTGCTGGGCCTGAGCCGGCAGCTCGCCGTTGAAGCCGACGTAGCCGCTGCCCCTGAGCAGACGCGTGCAGGCCACCACCATCGCGGCGTGATTGGCCTTCGAGACGTCGAGGGAGCGGATGAAGTCGGGGTAGAGCACTTCCGCGGGCCACTCGATGTCGAGTGCGCGGGCGGCACGATGCAGGCGTTGTACGTCGCGGGGATCGACCGGCGGCAGGGTCCGGAGCAGCCCGACCCGGGCGTAGACCATCAACGACGCGGCAGCGAAACCGGTCAGCAGCGAGATCTGCGCGTTCCAGCTCTCGACCGGTAGCTGCTGGCGGAACTCGAGGCGCCAGGTCCCGCCCTCATCGACGATCTCCTGCTCGGGCAACGGCAGCGACACACCGCCCCGGGCGGCCTCACGGGCCAACCGGAGCTCACCGACCTCACGCAGGATCGTGAACATCTCATCGGCCGTGCCGGCGTCGAGATCGGCCTGCACTCCCTCATAGGTGAGCTTGGCCCGCGACCGGACGCGGGCGCGCACGACCTCGACATCGGTGCCTTCGCCGATCTCGTCCACCTTGATCGTCCACACCAGCGCGGGGCGCACCTGATCCGGCAACAGGGAGCCCGCGTCCTCCGAGATGACCTTGGGGTGCAACGGCACCTTGGAGTCGGCGCCATAGAGCGTCTCTCCCCGGAGGTTGGCCTCGACGTCGACCGGGTCCCCCGGTGTGATGAATGCCGTCAGGTCGGCGATCGCATAGCGCACGATGTAGCCGGCTCCGTCGCGCTCCAGGTGCATCGCCTGATCGAGGTCCAGCGCCGACTCGGGGTCGATCGTGACGAACGGAACGTCGGTCAGGTCCAGGTCGGGCAACCTCGGATTGGCCGCCGCCTCGGCGGCCGCCTGCTCGACCGCAGCAGGGAAGGTCGGCGACACCTTCAACTCCGCCTGGAGCGCGGCGATCCCGTCGCTCAGAGTCTCCGCCGAGACGCTGTCGGCGGCGGTACGGACCGTGATCACGCGGTTGCTGGCCATGCTCAGCACCCTAACCGGGGAACGTCTCCGAGAGCCCCTACCCTTGGGCAGATGTTGATCCTGTTGCCACCCAGCGAGGGCAAGTCTGCTCCGCGTCGGGGTCGCCCACTCGACCTTGCAACCCTCTCGGCACCAGCACTCACACCGACCCGGGAGCGGGTGATCGAGGCACTGATCGCGCTCTCCGAGCGACCCGAAGCAGCCGACGTACTCGGCCTCGGCGGCACCCAGGCCGCTCTGGTCGCCCTCAACGCCGGCCTGCTCACGGCACCGACCGCGCGCGCCGATGCCGTCTACACCGGCGTCCTCTACGACGCCCTCGGTTTCGACACCCTCTCCAGCGCCGCCAAGCGGCGCGGCAGTAGCCGGGTCGCCATCACCAGTTCCCTCTTCGGTCTGGTCCGCCCCGGTGACCGCATCCCGGCCTACCGACTCTCCGGCGACGTCACACTGCCAGGCCTGGGTCCCGTTGCTGGCGTGTGGCGTGAGTCGCTCGGCGAGGTCGTCGAGGACGCCGTGGGGGCGGGGTTGCTGGTCGACCTGCGCTCCACGATGTACGCCGCGTTCTGGCGCCCACCGGCCGACAGCCCGATCCGGGCAGCCACCGTGCGAGTGCTCCACGAGGTCGACGGTGTGCGCAAGGTGGTCAGCCACTTCAACAAGGCCACCAAGGGACGGATCGTGCGCGACCTGCTCGAGACGGGCGCCAACCCCCGCACGCCGCAGGCGTTGGCGGCGGCCCTTCAGGACCTGGGGTGGGCCGTCGAGGTCGGCGAGCCGACGGTGCGCGGCACCCAGCTCGACGTGGTCGTCGGCGAGGTCTGAGCCCGCTCAGACCCCGGACTCGGGGGTGCGCACCAGGATCCGCTGGCACTCCTCGCACCGGATCACTGCGTCGACCCCGGCGGCGCGAATGTCGGCGAGCTCGGCCGGTCCGATCGTCAGCTGGCAGCCCTCGCAGCGGCGAGCGCGCATCGCCGCCGCGCCGACGCCGTTCTTCTGCCCGCGCAGTCGCTCGTAGAGCGCCAGCAGATCCGCAGGGATGCCCTCGATCGCCGGCCCGCGCTGGGAGTCGGTCTCGGCCAACTGCGCGTCGATCTCACTCCACCGCTCGTCGCGGACGGCGGCCAGCTCGGCGATCTGCGCGTCTGTCTCGCCCAGCTGCGCCGTCAGCTGGTCGGCCGTGCCCTGCGCCTCCTCGAGCTTCTCCATGATCTCGAGCTCGGTGTCCTCCAACGAGGTGATCCGCCGTTCGAGCGACTCCAGCTCGTGGTGCATCCGCTCCAGATCCTTGGGACTGCTGATCAGGCCCTGGTCCATCCGGTCTCGGTCACGTGATCGGCGGGTCTTGACCTGCTCGACGTCGGAGTCGGCCTTCTTCTGCTCGACGGTGAGGTCGTCGACGACGATCCGGGCGTCTCGCAGTCGGTCGTCGAGATCACCGCGGCCGGTCTCGAGCTCGGCAATCCGGATGATCTCCGGGAGCGCTGCACGTTGGTGGCGCAGTTGGTCGGCGCGGGCGTCGAGCGCCTGCACCTCGAGGAGCTGGAGCTGGACGGACGGGTCGGCCTTCAAGACGGTGGGACTCCTTGGATCAGGGCTTCAGACGCGGAACTGCCATGGATCGGTGCAGCGGGTGCTGACGTAGGTGCTCACCGTATCGCCCATGGCTGCACGCAACTTGGCCTCCACCACCGGGAGCCACGTCCACTCCGCAGCCCAGTGCGCCACATCGACCAGCGCGGGGCCGTCATGCTCGAGGAATTCGCCGGCCCGGTGGTGTCGCAGGTCGCTGGTGAGATAGACGTCGACGTCGGAACCGGCCAGCTCGTCGAGCAGGAAGTCGCCGGCCCCGCCGCACACCGCCACGCGGCGTACGACCCGGTCGGGGTCTCCCCCGACGCGCACCCCGTGGGCGGTGTCCGGCAGCACCGCAGCGACCCGGTCGGTGAACTCGCGCAGCGTCGACTCGGTGACAGTGCCGATGCGCCCGGTCCCGGTCGCGGCCGTCTGCGGGTCCGCCATCTCCAGTACGTCGAATGCTGGCTCCTCGTACGGATGAGCATCGAGCAGGGCGCGCACCACGGCCGCCCGCCGAGCCCGCGGCAGCACCGACTCGATCCGCGTCTCGGGCACCAACTCCAAGGACCCGACCGAACCGATCACCGGTGCCGCCCCGTCAAGGGGACGGAAACGGCCCTCCCCGACCGTGGAGAACGTGCAGGAGTCGTAGTCACCGACCGCGCCTGCACCGGCAGCCGCCAGCGCAGCCCGCATGGGTGCCGCATGGTCGTGCGGGACGAACGTGACGACCTTGTCCAAGGCGATGCTCGGCGCCGGACGGATCG
>JARICB010000041.1 GCA_029264225.1 Nocardioides sp.
CGTACCCCTGGTCGCGTCGGTCGCGTTCAAACGCAACCAACTCACCGGGGCACCGATCTCGGCCAGCAACGGCCACCTGATGGTGATCGTCGGCTTCGAGGCCGACGGCGACGTCGTGGTCAACGACCCGGCCGGGGCGACCAACGGGGCCGTGCGCCGGGTCTACGACCGCAGCCAGTTCGAGAGCATCTGGCTCAACGCCAGCGGTGGCACCGTCTACGTCATCAACCGCTGAATCGACTCAGGCCCCGGCCACACTGACGTCGATGGTGTGCCAGCCGGTCGCGCCGTCCGGGACGACGTCTCGACGTACGCCCGTCTGCACCAGTCCGTCCTTGTCGCTCGCCCGCACCCGAAGCTGGTGATCTCCCGGCTCCAGGGGCAGCGTGATCGCCCACTGGACCCACGTGTCCTTGCTCGGCGCCGCCGCCAGTTCGGCCGGGCGCCACTCGCCGCCGTCGAGCGCCACCTCGACCTTCGCGATGCCGGTGTGCTGCGCCCAGGCCAGGCCCCCGATGTTGACGTCGCCGGCGGGCAGGTCCGCGCCCGATCGGGGTACGTCGATGCGCGAGGCGATCTTGACCGGCCCCATCTCCGACCATCCACGTTCGGTCCAGAAGGCTGCCACGTCGCTGAACCTGGTCACCTCGAAGTCGACGACCCACTTGGTCGCGGAGACGTAGCCGTAGAGACCCGGCACGATCGTGCGCACCGGGAAGCCGTGCTCGATCGGCAACGGGGCGCCGTTCATCGCGATCGCCAGCATCGCATTCCGGTCGTCGGTCAGGGTGGAGAGCGGTGTCGAGCAGGTCCACCCGTCGTCGGAGGTCTGGAGGACGCAGTCTGCGGACGGGTCGAGGCCGACCTCGGCCAACAGATCGGCGGTACGGATGCCGCTCCACCAGGCGTTGCCGACGAGGTCTCCGCCGACCTCGTTGCTGACGCAACCCAGGGTGATCCACGACTCCGTGATCCGGCGCGCGACCAGGTCCTGATAGCTCAGCGTCAGCTCCTTCTCGACCAGGCCGTGGATCCGCAATACCCAGTCCTTGGGCTCGATCGTGGGCACCGAGATAGCAGTGTGGATCAGGTAGAAGTCGTCCGCGGGCGTCTGCCAGGGCGAGATCCCGCCCAGCCCGATGGTGGTCTCGGCGGGCACCGGCGGGCGGGTCACGCCGTCCAGTCGCAGCAGCCGGCGGCTCTCCGCGACGTGTCGGCGACCCCGCCCCACGATTCGCCCGGCCCCGGCAACCCCGACGGCGGCCACTGCGAGCACACCCGCCACGACCAGAAATACGCGCCGCTCACGAGAGGCCAACTCCGGGTGGCGTTGCGCCACCCGCAGCGGCTTCGTCACCGCCGCCAGGACGAGCACCCACGTTACGTAGCCCACCACGACCGGGAGCGTGTCCGCGACGCTGCCGCCCGGCTGGATCAGCACGGCAAGGATCCCGAGCCCCGCCACCCCCAGCCAGACCAGCATCGGTAGGGCGGTCCCGGTGCGGGACAGGAGTCCGGCCAGGCCGCCCAGCGCCAACAGGAACAGCACGATGCCGCACACCAGGAGGGGCTTGTCGAGTTGGCCGACGAGGCTGATCAGTCGCTCGGCGACCGCACCCGGGGTGATCTCGATGATCAGCTCTGCGACCGCCACCACGGGCGATTCCCGGATCGTGAGGGCCATTGCCGTGCCGAAACTGGTCGCCAATCCCACCAGCATGGTCACCACACCGGCGAGCATCCACAGGCTCCTACGCTCCTCCACCCGCCCATTGTGGCCGATGGCCTCAGGGACCTGGTCCCTCGTGCGCCCGACCCGGTCCCCGGTCCGGCATGATCGTCGCGTGAGCCTCCCGCAGATCGGCATCGGAACCGACGTCCACCGACTCGTCGAGGGCGTCCCCCTCCATCTCGCCGGTCTTGCCTGGCCCGACGAGTCACATGGGCTCGAAGGTCACTCGGACGCCGACGTGGCGGCTCACGCCGCGTGCGACGCACTCTTCTCCGCAGCCGGGATCGGCGACCTCGGCACCCATTTCGGCACCAGCGAGCCGGAGTGGGCGGGTGCGTCGGGGTGCACGCTGCTCGCCGAGAGTGCACGGCGGGTACGGGCCGCCGGCTTCGAGATCGGCAACGTCGCCATCCAGGTCATTGGCAACCGGCCGCGGCTCGGCCCCCGGCGCAGTGAGGCCGAGGCGGTGCTGAGTGCGGCCGTCGGCGTACCCGTCTCGATCAGCGCCACCACCACCGACGGGCTCGGCCTGACCGGTCGCGGCGAGGGTGTGGCCGCCATTGCTACTGCGCTCGTAGCCCGCCTCTAGTCGCATCGGCGCTGGCCTGTCCTCGGTGGCGTTCTCGGCCTACTCCCGTAGCAACGTGCGACCACCAGAGCGGCACTGATCAAGCAGGCCCCTACCCTTGGGCCATGCCCGCCGCCGTCGTCATCCTCGCTGCTGGATCGGGCTCACGTGTCGGCGCCGACATCAACAAGGTGCTGCTGCCACTCGACGGCATCCCGGTGCTTGTCTGGTCGGTGCGCGACGCCCTCCAGACCGATGATGTACGCCGCGTGGTGGTCGTCATCCGCCCCGCCGAACGGGCCGCCGTCGAGGACGCCCTGGCTCCCCATCTCGGTAGTGCCGAGATCATCCTGGTTGACGGCGGCGCTAGCCGGCACGCATCGGAGTGGGCCGCCCTGCGGGTGCTCGCACCCGCAATCGAGGCCGACGAGATCGATCTGGTGGCCATCCACGACGGTGCCCGACCACTGGCCGGACGAGTGCTCTTCACCGAGACACTGGCCGCCGCCCGCCAACAGGGCGGCGCGATCCCGGTGCTCTCGGCGGCGCACCTGCTGACCAGCTCACTTACCGAGCCGCCGTCCGGGCTGGCGACCGTCCAGACCCCGCAAGCCTTCCGAGCCGGACCCCTACTGGCGGCGTACCGAGCAGCACAGTCCGAGGGCTTCCAGGGCACCGACACCGCGGCCACCTTGGCGGCGAAGGGCGATCTCACGGTCACGGCGGTGCCGGGCAGCCCGACCAACCTCAAGATCACCTTCCCCGAAGACCTCGTTGCCGCCGGGCGCCTCGTCCAGCTGGGCAGTCTCAGCTCAGACCAACCCTGACCCAGCTCGGGGTTGTGGTGGTTGCCAGTCAACCTATGACTGGAATCACCCACAACCCCGCGGTTCAGGGCAGGGTCAGTCAGGTCCGGGTCAGCGCTTCGAGCACGAGCACGTCCTCGGGCGAGGACACCCGCCGAGCCTCGGCCGGAGCCGTGACCTGCACGACCCGGTGCGAGCGGGCCAACTCTGCCACCAGGACCGACAGGTCATTGCTCGGTCGGTCAGTCATCGTGACGACGACGGAGGGCGGCAGGACGACCGGGGACGCAATCATGACGAGCCCGTCGCGGTCGACGGTGTCGCCGACCAGACCCGTCGCAATCACCTTGACCGTGTCGGTGACCGGCCGGGTGCCTACCACTACGACGTCGTCGGCGAGCGATCGACGTACGCACTCGGCGATGAAGTCGGCGGGCGTCATCGGGCACAGGCAGTCGTGCAGGACGACCGGCTCCCCGGCCCGACGGACGGCATCCCAGGAGATGCCTACGTCGATCGCCTGCACCTCGGCATCGCCAAGGGCCCAGGCAGCGCAGGCCACGAGCGCCTCGCCATGGATCAACGAGTAGGGCAGCGAGCCGCGGTCCTCATCCAGGACCACTCCGAGGGCTGGCGCGGCTTCGTGGTCGACGGGGTCGTACAGGGTCTCAGTCATGGCGCTCCACCGTAAGGCGTTGCGCCGCAAATGCGATGAGGCCCCCGGTCAGTCCGGGGGCCTCATCGCTATGCAGTCAATGCACGAGTGGAACGCGTCAGGACGCGAGCACCTCGTCGAGGATGGCTTCGGCCTTGTCCTCATTGGTGTGCTCGGCCAGTGCCAGCTCGGAGACCAGGATCTGGCGAGCCTTCGCCAGCATCCGCTTCTCGCCCGCCGAGAGGCCGCGGTCGCGCTCGCGGCGCCACAGGTCACGCACGACCTCCGACACCTTCATCACGTCACCGGAGTGCAACTTCTCGAGGTTGGCCTTGTAGCGGCGCGACCAGTTGGTGGGCTCCTCGACATGGGCGGCCCGGAGCACGTCGAAGACGCGGTCGAGACCTTCCTTGTCGACGACGTCGCGGACCCCGACGAGGTCGAGGTTGCAGGAGGGAACACGAACAACGAGATCCTGCTGGGCAACAATGCGCAGAACGAGGTATTGCCGGTCCTCACCCTTGATCGTCCGCATCTCGATCTCTTCGATGACAGCAGCCCCGTGATTTGGATAAACAACCGTTTCGCCGACGGTGAAAGTCATGTATTTGTACCCCTTCCTAGGAGGCCAGCCTACCACGGCCTCGAAGCGGCCCGGACTACGTTTTCGCAGGTCAGAGCCCCCGAGCGATCTTGACAGACGGCTCTTCTTGTGGGCCAGGGGCGCCTTGGGTCTGCCAGAGACGCACTCACAACCGCACCACACTCGGTATCGGCATGATGCTGATGACACCGCTCATAGTGGGCCAGGCCGTCGACCCGAGAGGCATCGAGGCTAGGCTGTCGGCCATGCAGTTCCGACGCTCCCTCGCGCTCACGACCGCCGCTGTCGCACTGGCCACGGCCGGATTGTCCTCGTGCGGCTTCAACTATGCGACCGACCGCGTGTACACGCCTGCAGCCGGCGTGAACAGCAGTGGCGGTGTCGTCAAGGTCCTCGCCGCCGTGATCGTCTCCGCCGAGCCGGGCTCCGGCACCTTCGTCGCCTCACTGACCAACGGCTCGGAGACCACCGCTGTCTCCATGACCGGTCTCGCCGCGACCGAAGGCACCGACATCACGGTGGCCGAGTTCGAACCCGTCGTGGTGCCCGAGAGGGGCCTCGTCAACCTGGCGTCACCGCCGGCCGACCTCACCCTCACCGGCGAGTTCGAGGCTGGCGACTGGGTCACGATCGCTGCCAGCTTCGACAACGGCCAGCGCGTCGAGCTCGAGGTGCCCGTCGTCTCCAACAGCGGCCCCTATGAGGGCCTCGACGGCGAGACCGCACCCGAACCGGCCAACTGACCCGCTCGCCTCTGACGTCTGATCCGGGAGTCACGATGACCTACACGCTGGTACTGCTCCGTCACGGCGAGAGCGAGTGGAACGCCAAGAACCTCTTCACCGGTTGGGTCGACGTGCCCCTGACCGAGAAGGGCATCGGCGAGGCGGTGCGAGGCGGCGAGCTGCTCGTAGGCGCCGGCGTACTTCCCGACGTGGTGCACACCTCGCTGCAGCGACGCGCGATCAACACCGCCTGCCTGGCACTCGATGCCGCTGAGCGTCACTGGATCCCCGTCAAGCGCTCGTGGCGCCTCAACGAGCGGCACTACGGCGCCCTCCAGGGCAAGGACAAGAAGCAGACGCTCGAGGAATACGGCGAGGAGCAGTTCATGCTCTGGCGCCGCTCGTTCGACACGCCTCCCCCGCCGATCGCCGATGACGACGCGTTCTCCCAGGTGGGCGACCCGCGTTACGCCGATCTCGGTGCCGAGATGCCGCGCACCGAATGCCTCCAGGACGTGATCGCTCGCTTCCTGCCCTACTGGGAGGCCGAGATCGTGCCGGACCTGAAGGCCCACAAGACAGTGCTCGTGGCCGCCCACGGCAACTCGTTGCGCGCACTGGTCAAGCACCTCGACGCCATCTCCGACGACGACATCGCCGGGCTCAACATTCCTACCGGTATGCCGCTCGTCTATCGCCTGGACGAGTCGCTGAAGCCGACCGTGGCGGGTGGGGAGTACCTCGACCCCGAGGCTGCCGCAGCCGCTGCAGCGGCCGTCGCCAACCAGGGTCGCTGAGCATCGAGCCTCGGCACTCAGACGTCGAGACGTGAGACCTGCTCGCCGGTGACGACGAAGACCACTCGGTTGGCTATCGACACTGCGTGGTCGGCGATCCGCTCGTAGTAGCGCCCCAGCAGCGCCAGGTCGACGGCCGCCTCGACGCCGTGCTCCCACTGCGGGCTCAACAGTTCGGTGAAGCTGCGGCGCCTGAGCTGATCCATGATCTCGTCGTCGCGGCCAAGGGCGATGGCAGCCTCGACGTCGCGGTCGATGATGATCGCGGTGACCCGACGCACCATGTCCTCGGCGACCTCGGCCATCTGCTCCATCGTCGGCCGCACCGGCTCGGGTACGGCGACGTGGGGCACCCGCAGCCGCGCGATCTTGGCGACATGGACCGACAGATCACCCATCCGCTCCAGTTCGCTCACCATCCGCAGGGCCGACACCAGCACCCGCAGGTCGCCGGCCACCGGCTGTTGGAGGGAGAGCAGTTCGAAGGCGTTGTCCTCCACCCGTTCCCGGTTGGCATCGATCGCCTGATCGCCGCTGATCACCTCCTCGGCGATGGCGGCGTCGCCGCTCAGCAGTGCCGCAGTGGCTCGGTTCACGGCTGTCTCCACCTGACCGCAGATGAGCGACAGGTCGACGAAGATGGCGTTGAGTTGGTCATGGAAGGCGACTCGCATGAGCGGAGACTAAGCAGGGTCGGCGACCGCCAGATCGGCTACAGGTGAACGCCGGATGAACACTGGATGCCCGACGTCCTGCGCGACCCAGGAGCGACCTGCCAGTGCGTACGATCGCAACGTGGATCCGACGACTCAGGCGGCACTGGCCGCTGCGTTCGGGGCGATCGTCGCCGGCGGTGCCGTGCTCGCCTGGCACATCAGCGAGCGCCACGCGCAGCGCCTGCCCGTTGTCGAGGAACCAGCCGTGCCACCGGGGGTGGCGGCCGTGCTCTCGGTGCTCCGCTCCAGTGCCGTCATCGTGGACTCCAACGACCACGTCCTCAAGGCATCCGCCCCGGCGTACGTCTTCGGACTGGTGCGCGGTCGCGAGGTCCTCGTCGATGACCTGCGCGTTCTGATGAGCCAAGTGCGCCGCGACGGCCAGATCCGCGAGACCGAGCTGCAGCTCGGCTCCGACCACGCCTCGGCGCGCACCGTGATC
>JARICB010000077.1 GCA_029264225.1 Nocardioides sp.
TGCAGGAGTTCGAACTCCTTGCGCGAGAGCACAATCTCCTTCTCGCTGCGCCACACCCGGCGTGTGTGCGGGTCCAACACCACATCCTGGACGAAGAGCACGCAGCCAACGTAGGGACGCGGGAGGCGCCCCGGAGCCCCTTTGTGAAACTCCGCATACGTGGTCTGGTCCGGTCAGCGACGTCGTACAGCGACCGGTTCGACCAACCCGAAGCCACGCACCGGCCGCGCCGGCAGTCGCCGCGATTCAAACTCACCCTCCGGCAACCGATCGGCCGTCCGCTGGTCGATGATCAGCCGGTTGCGTCGGGCCACCGCCGTCAGTCGGGCAGCCAGGTTGACGGGCGGCCCGAAGACGTCGCCGAGTCGCGGCACGACGGCCCCGGAGGCGATCCCCAGCCGCACATCGGGCATGCGTGGGTCACGACCGATGACATTGATGATGCCTTCGGCGACGGCGATCGCCGCGACCGGATCGGTGAGGACGAACAGGACGGAGTCACCGAGGCTCTTGATGATGCGTCCGCCGTGCAGCGACACCACGTCGTGGCAGCGTCCCTCGAACTTCTCGACCAGATCGCCGATCTCGACGCGGGACAACGTGTTGGACAGCGCCGTGAACGAGACCAGGTCGGCAAAGCCGACGGACACGTCGATCGTGTGCAGGTCCTGCTCGTTTGCTCCCATCGCTTCGAGGCGTGACAGCGCAGCGGCCAGGTGCCGGCGCCACGCATAGATCAGCATCTGTTCGAAGGGTGCACCAATGTCATCGATGAGTCGCATGGCCGAGCCGACCCGTGAGCCGGTGGCATCCTCACCGGCCTCCAACTCCTCGACCCGCCCGGCCAGCGTCGCGACCTCCCAGTCGGCCAGGCGCGACATCGTCTGACCAATGCCGCGGGTCATGTTCACGGCCATGTCGAACTCGACGGCGCCGGAGCCGACCATGCTCATCACCACCGAGACTGCGTCCCTGTCGGCGGTACTGAACGCCTGCTCGGCGCCCATCTCGGGGAAACCGAGTGCCCGCCACAGCCGCCGCGCCTGATCGATGGTCACCCCCGACTCGTCGGCGACTTCGGCAGCGCTCAGGGTCGGCGTCTCCTTCAACACGGCCAGGTCCAACCGTTCAGGCACCGACGGCGTTCCCGGCGTCGGCTCGACGTTCTCGGCGGGCCGTCTGCGCTCACGTCCCATCGTCGCTCCGGTCACCACTCGAGAGCCTGTGGAGTTCTTGGGCGACCTGCATCTGCACCTGCTCGACATGGGGGATGTCGTCGAGCAGTACTCGACCGTCGGTGCTGGCGTCGGAGACGATCAGGGTGCCGCAGCCGAAGAGTCGGTCGATCACCCCGATCTCGAAGTCGACCCCGCTGATCCGGTTGAGCGGGATGGTGCGACCCTCCTTGGCCACCAGCCCCGAGCGCTTGATGAAGCGCCGGTTGGTGAAGGTGTACGTCGTGGTCGCCCACCGCACGACCGAGGTGACGACGAACCAGATGAGGGCGACCACCGCGACGACCCACAGGCCGATGTGCGAGATGTCGGCCACTCGTCCGGAGCCGACCCGGGTCAGGAACACGGCCGCGACCAGGATGATCAGACCGATCAGGAGTGGTCCGATCAGCACCTTGGGGTGAGTACGGACCGAGATGACGACGCGTTCGCCGTCGTTGAGGAGTTTCGTCGGGTAGGCCACGGCGCGATCATGTCACCGCTGGGGGCGAACGTGAATGACATCTCCCGCTCCGACGGTGAAGGTGCCGTCGTCGATGCTCACGACCAGGGCGCCGCGACTGTCGATGTCGAGTGCTTCGCCGCGGCGTACCTCATCGCCCGGCAGGTGCACGTCGACCTCACGACCGATCGTGGAACAGACGTCGACGTAGGCCGTCCGGAGCGCATCGGGGTCGTTGAGCAGCCCGCCCAAGCCATGGAGGGAACCGAGCACCTGGTTCAGCAGGTCGGTGCGCTCCACCGGTTCGCCCGTCTCGAGCTCGACCGACGTGGCCAGGGCCACCGGTAGCTCATCGAGCGTCTGGGCGACGTTGATCCCGATACCGACCACCGCAGCAGCGCCGATCGGGGTCTCGATCCGCTCCACCAGGATCCCGGCCAGCTTGCGCTCCTCGACCAGCACGTCGTTGGGCCACTTCAGCGCGATTTCTGGCAACCGATCGGCCAACGCCGCCTGGACGGCGTACCCGGTCAGCAGCGGCAACCACGGCCAGTCCTGCACCGGAACATCCGGGCGCAGGAGCACCGAGAAGGTCAACGCAGTCCGAGCGGGCGTCGTCCAGACCCGGTCGAGACGCCCCCGGCCCGCGGTCTGGTGCTCGGTAACGATGACCAGACCTTCCTCCTCGCCGGCCCGCGCCCGCTCGCCCACCAGCAGGTTCGTCGAGGCAGAGGCCTCCGTGACCTCGACCCGCCAACCGGGCGGTGCGAGGAGCCGCTGGGGATCGAGGGCTGGGCGCGGTGCAGAGGCGGGAGTCATGGGCACTAGATTGACTGATGAACCAACAGGAGGCCACCAGACGTGAGTGCACAGACGCAGCCCGGCGAGGGCACCGAGGTCCCCTCGGTGGACACCGGCATCGATATCCACACCACCGCGGGCAAGCTCGCCGACCTCGAGCGGCGCCTCGACGAGGCCGTCCATGCGGGCTCGGAGAAGGCGATCGAGAAGCAGCATGCGAAGGGTCGCAAGACCGCCCGCGAACGCATCGCCCTGCTCTTCGACGAGGGCTCGTTCGTCGAGCTCGACGAACTCGCCCGCCACCGCTCAACCGCCTTCGGACTGGAGGCACGGCGCCCCTACGGCGACGGAGTGGTCACCGGCTACGGCACCATCGACGGCCGCCAGGTCTGCGTGTTCTCCCAGGACTTCACGGTCTTCGGCGGCTCGCTGGGTGAGGT
>JARICB010000079.1 GCA_029264225.1 Nocardioides sp.
TTCGGAGAATCCTCGATCGGTCCCTCGTCGGCGCTGATGGGCTGTTCGTCGTCTCCGTCGCCGTGGCTTCCGATACCGAGGAGGCGGAGCGCCCCCAGCACGATGGCGCCGAGCACCAGACCGAGCAGCCCGGAGGCGAGGGTGTTCACCAGCCAGCCGGCCAGGGCACCCAGGGTCCCGCCGATGGCGTCGTGGACCGCGACCTCCCAGTGGTGGATGAGTTCGTACGGCGCATGCAGCGCCTCACCCAGCGCCGTACCCGCCAGCAGGCCGTCGGCGCCGCCGATCTCGTAGATGCTGACCAGGAAGATGTGGCCGCCCACCCAGAGCATCGCCAGCGTGCCGATCAGGGAGATCGCGGCGAGCAACCTGGGCATGCCCGCCACCAGGGCCAGGCCCACCTTCTGGCTGGCCCGCGACTGCTTAGAGGCCAGGCTCAGACCGACGTCGTCCATCTTCACGATCAGCGCGACCACGCCGTACACCAACAGCGTGATCAGCCCGGCCACCACCGCGAGCACGATGGCGCGCATCCAGATGCTCGCGTCGGGGTCCGAGCTCACGACCTCCTTGAGCGCGATCACCATGATCTCGGCGGAGAGGATGAAGTCGGTACGGATCGCGCCGACGATCGTCTTCTCCTCGTGCTCCTTGGTGAACTCGCCCTGCGCGGCCAGCGCGGCCGGCGTCTCCGCGTGGCCGGCGAGCCGCTCGTAGACCTTGTGAGCGCCCTCGTAGGCCAGGAAAGCGCCACCGAAGATCAAGATCACCGGCAGCGCCTGCGGCAAGAACTGTCCCAACAGCACCGCCGCGGGCAGGATGAACAGGAGCTTGTTGCGCAGCGACCCGATCGCGATCTTCTTGATGATCGGCAGTTCGCGCTCCGCGGCCGAGCCGTGAAGGTATTGCGGAGTCACGGCCGTGTCGTCGACCACCACACCGGCCGCCTTGACGCTGGCGCGCGTAGCGGCAGCGCCCACGTCGTCGACCGAGGCGGCGGCGATCCGGGCCAGGGCGGCCACGTCGTCGAGCAGGGCGAAGAGTCCGCCGGCCATCTAGGTCCTCCAAAGGGTGGTCGAGCCGAACTGGGCCAGCCTATCGGCGGGGTGATGCCTGCTTCCACCGTGGGACAGTCCGGAAAAGGGGCGGGTGGGCTGGTGGGGTCGGGGTCAGGACTCGACCAGGCCGAGGCGCAGATACTCGGCCGCGTAGGTGCCCTGGAGCATCAGCGAGGCATAGCGACCTACCCCGGTCTCGGCATCCGAGGTGACCGTCTCGATGCGTACGCCGCGACTCTGCGCCGCAGCCCGGAGCCGACCCCGTTGCTCGCGCACCACCGGCTCGTCGGCACCGTCCTCGAGGATCACCAGCAGCGGACGCTGGTCTCCCCCGCCATCGGCGAACGGGTCCTCGAAGACATCGCGGGCCCGGGCTCCCTCGATCACCGGCAGCAGGTGCTCGGCGTCGCCGGCCAGCGCGGAGCGGCCGCTGGCTCGGCGGATCGACTCCGCAACCCGGCGCGCAGCACGGGCCGCCAGCACCGACCCGCCCCAGACGACGGGCGCCGTGTCGGCCAGGGAGATGGCCAGCATCTTGGCGGGGTTCACCGCCAGGTCGGCATACGGCGAACAGGCCACGGCCACCTCGTCGAGGGCGCGCGCCACGCTCTCGGCCGCCGTACGCGGGCCCAGTCCCACCTGCTCCAGGTAGTCGAGCATCACTACGGCGGTGGCGAGCTGGTCACCGCTCGTGGTGGGCAGGATCGTGCTGTAGCGACCGGCCGCGTGGTCGGCGACCAGCGACGCCGGCGGGCAGGCCACGACGACCTGCGCCCCGCGCCGTACAGCCTCGGCGACCACGGACGCCGAGCCCGAGTCGGAGCCCTCGGGCGCCAGCATCACGACGAGATCGAGGGCGCCTGCCCACCCGGGCAACGCCGGCCCGGGCCAGGCCACGAACGGCACCGGGCACCACGCCTCGAGCACGGCCCGCAGCAGCCGCGAGTCGGGTCCGGCCGCGATAACGGCGCGGGGCCGGGAGGCATCGCGATCACGGGCGATCGCCGCCCCCGACGCAGCCGCAGCCTCATGCACCTCGAGGCGGACGCGGGCCCCACCCGCGGCCAGCGACCGCAGCCGTAGGTCGATCGTCGCCAGGGCCGCCTCGTCGTCGAGCCGGGCCTCGTCGAACCAGAGCGCCACGAGATCAGGCGGGCTTGCGGGCCTCGTCGACCAGCAGCACCGGAATGTCGTCGCGGACGGGGTAGGCCAGTCCACAGCCGGAGCAGACGAGTTCCTCGCCCTCCGCCGTCAGCCCGCCGTGACAGTCGGGGCACACGATGATGTCGAGCAGTGCCTGATCAATGTTCATGAATCGCTCCTGATGATGGTGAGGATCTCGTCTCGCACTCGCTCCATGGTGGGGCGGTCACGACCTTCGGCGTTGAGCCGCAACAACGGCTCGGTATTGGACGGGCGAACGTTGAACCACCAGTCGTCATGGCTGACCGTGAGACCGTCGAGGCGATCCGTGGTGACGCCGTCCGAGTCGGCGTACTTCTTCTCCAGACCATCGACGATGCTGGCCTGGTCGGCGACGGTGGAGTTGATCTCGCCGCTGACGACATAGCGTTCGTAGGCCGCCATCAACCTACTCAGGGGTTGGTCGCTCGCCGCCAGCGCGGCCAACGCGTGCAGGGCCGCGAGCATGCCGGAGTCGGCGTTGAAGAAGTCGCGGAAGTAGAAGTGTCCGCTGTGCTCACCACCGAAGATCGCGCCCGATTCGGCCATGGTGGCCTTGATGTAGGAGTGCCCGACCCGGGTACGTACCGGCGTGCCACCGAGCTCGGTCACGATCTCGGGCACCGCTCTACTGGTGATCAGGTTGTGGATGATGGTGGAGCCGGGCGCCTTGGCAAGCTCGCGGGCAGCGATCAGCGCAGTCAACGTCGACGGCGAGACGGCCTCGCCGCGCTCGTCGACCAGGAAGCAGCGATCGGCGTCCCCGTCGAAGGCTAGGCCGATGTCGGCGCCTTCGTCGATGACACGCTTCTGCAGGTCGACCAGGTTGGCCGCCTCGATCGGGTTGGCCTCGTGATGGGGGAAGGTGCCGTCGAGCTCGAAGTACATCGCCACGACGTCCACCAGGTCGGCACCGATCCGCTCGAAGACGACCGGTGCGGTCAGCCCGGCCATCCCGTTGCCGGCGTCGATGACGACCTTGAGCCTGCGCCCTGCCACCGGGGCCAGGGAGAGCAGGTGTTCGGCGTAGGGCACCAACACGTCCTGTTCGCTGATGCTCCCGGTCCGGCCGGCCGACTGGTGGCCACCGCGGATGACGGAGTCGCGGATCTCGGCGAGGCCGGTGTCCATCCCGATAGGCAGCGCACCCGCACGGCACAGCTTCATGCCGTTGTACTGCGCCGGGTTGTGGCTGGCGGTGAACATCACGCCGGCGTGGTCGAGATGTCCCGATGCGAAGTAGAGCTGGTCGGTGGAGGCCAGGCCGATCATGATCACGTCGGCGCCCGCCTCGGTCGCGCCTGCTGCGAAGGCCGCCGCCAAGGCGGGCGAGCTGGGACGCATGTCGTAGCCGATCACGATCGTGCGCGCACCGATCACCTCGACGAAGGCCGACCCACTGACCCGGGCCAGCGTCTCGTCGAGCTGGTCCGGCACGGTGCCGCGCACGTCGTAGGCCTTGAAGATGGCCTGGACGTTGGCGGGGTCCAGCGTGCTGTCACTCGTCGGCATGGGAGCAGCGTAGTCAGGGCCCACGGTGCCGGTCGCGGGACATCCGAGAAGTGCGCTCGCGCAGGGTCAGTCGGAGCTGAGGACGCGCAGGTGGCCGCGTTTCGTGCCGTTCTGCGGGTCGTCGTCGGCGTGCATGGTGGGCGCCGGCTCGGGCGGCCGGGCGGCCTCCCGGACGGCATCGGCCAGAGCCAGCAGGTCGTCGGTGCTCGGGCCGCGGTTGCTCTGGTCGGAGACCAGTCGCAGGACTTCCCACCCGCGGGGCGCGGAGAGCCGTTCGCTGTGGAGCTCGCACAGGTCGTAGGCGTGCGGTTCGGCGTAGGTTGCCAGCGGACCGAGGACGGCCGTCATGTCGGCATAGACATAGGTCAGCGTCTTGACGGCACTACGGCCACAGGCGGTACGCGAACAACGGCGGGCAAGACTCACGCACCAGACGCTACCCGCCGATGCCCCGACCTCCCCTTAGGCTCGCTGCGTGGATGCAGGCGCGACTCAGAGCAGGCGGTTGACGCGGGACCGGCGTGGGCGCGGTATGCGCGGGCCCGGCATCGTTCCCCGCGACCCCGCGGTGCCGGAGCGGCCGACCCGCCGGGAACGTTTCGATCGCCTCACTCTCGATGTGGTGCGGGAACTCGACGCTCGCTGGCATCATCAGCTCGGGCTGGTGGAGTACGCCGTCGAGGACACGCCGCTGCTACCCGACGACTGGGGTGACGACACGGTGCCACTGTCGTCGCTGATCCGCGGATCGGGCGCCGAGGCGACCCGCTTGGTCATCTTCCGCCGGCCGATCGAGCACCGTTGCGAGAACCGGGCCGAGCTCGCGGCTCTGGTGCTGACCGTCGTCGTCGAACAGATCGCCGAACTGCTCGGGCTACCACCCGAGGACGTCGACCCGCGCCACGACTCCTAGTCAGAGCAGCCCAGTCAGCGCAGGGCCGGACGCACGTCGGGAACCAGCGCCTCCACGGTCAGCTCCGACATCGCCAGGACCGACAGGCCCGGTGGGCCTACCTCCACGGCGGCCACGATTCCGGTCTGATCGAGAGTCAGGTCCAGGAGTGCGGCGTTGCCCGGCAGCTTGATCCGATGGGCGGTGCCGGGTGCCACAGCGACCCGTTTGCGCACGACCTTCGCGCCGTCCGCGTCCCTGACCAGGTAGGACACGCTTCCGGCCTCGGTGGCTCCAGCCAGCACCAGTCGGGCGGGCCCACGGGGCACGGCGAGGGCGGCGCGCGACCGGATCGGGTCACCGGCCACCGCGTGTGAGAGATCTCCGC
>JARICB010000090.1 GCA_029264225.1 Nocardioides sp.
TCCTCACCAACGAACTCACCCCGCCGGCCGAGGAGTTCCGCATCGACCTGGTCGCCCCCGACGGTGAGGTGTGGTCCTACGGCCCCGAGGACGCCGCGCAGACGGTGACCGGCTCGGCGCTCGACCTCTGCCTGCTCGCCACCCAGCGGGTCAACCGGGCCGACACCGATCTGGTCGCCACCGGCCCGGACGCCGATCGTTGGCTCGACATCGCCCAATGCTTCGCGGGCCCCCCCGGCGCCGGGCGGGACGCAGCATGAGCGCCCTGCGGATCGGCAACTGTTCCGGCTTCTACGGCGACCGCCTCAGCGCGATGCGCGAGATGCTCGAGGGCGGTGAACTCGACGTCCTTACCGGCGACTACCTGGCCGAGCTGACCATGCTGATCCTCGGCAAGGACACGATGAAGGACCCGTCGCTGGGCTATGCGCGCACCTTCGTCCGACAGGCCGAGGACTGCCTCGGGCTGGCGCTCGAGAAGGGCGTCCGGATCGTCAGCAACGCCGGTGGGCTCAACCCTGCCGGCCTCGCGACCAAGCTGCGTGAAGTGGCCACCGCACTCGGCCTCGACCCGAAGATCGCCTACGTCACGGGCGACGATCTGCGTCCGCTCAACCTCTGGGAGGGCGCGCTCACCGCCAACGCCTACCTCGGCGGGTTCGGCATCGCAGCCGCGCTGACCAAGGGTGCCGACGTGGTCGTCACCGGCCGCGTCACCGACGCCTCCCTCGTGGTCGGCCCAGCGGTCGCGCACCACGGTTGGGGTCCGGAGCAGTACGACGAGTTGGCAGGCGCCGTCGTCGTCGGCCACATCCTCGAGTGCGGGACGCAGGCCATCGGCGGCAACTTCAGTGGCTTCGCCTCGCTGCCCGACAAGGACCGACCGCTCGGCTTCCCGCTCGCCGAGATCGCCGCAGACGGCTCGAGCGTGATCACCAAGCACGCCGACACCGGCGGTGCGGTCACCCTCGACACCATCAGTGCCCAACTCGTCTACGAGATCCAGTCGACCCTCTACCTGGGTCCCGACGTGACGACGCACCTCGACACGCTCCAGCTGAGCCAGGTCGCCCCCGATCGGGTAGCCATTACCGGTGTCCGCGGCGAGGCCCCTCCGGCCCAGCTCAAGGTGTGCGTCAACTCGCTCGGCGGCTGGCGCAACAGCGTCGAGTTCGTGCTCACCGGCCTCGATGTCGAGGCCAAGGGTGACTGGGTGCGCGACCAGCTGACCGCAGCACTCAGTGCGAACCCGCCGGCCGAGGTCGCCTGGTCGCCGATCCTCACCCCGCACGCAGACTCCGGCACCGAGGAAGGTGCCTCGGTGCTGCTGCGCTGCATCGCCAAGGACACCGACCCCAAGCCCGTCGCCAAGGCGTTCACCGCCGCTGCCGTCGAGTTGGCCCTCGGGTCCTACCCGGGCTTCACCATGACGGCACCGCCCGGAGCTCCCACCCCCTACGGCATCTACCGTGCCGAGTACGTCGACCGCTCGCTCGTCGAGCACACGGTCGTGCACGCAGACGGAACTACGGAGATCGTGGGGGACCCCCCGTTCTCGACTGTGCCACCGGCCACCGACATCGGGCTCCGGCCTTCGCCCTACCCGGCTCGCCCCGAGGTCCTGACCCGACGGTTGCCACTCGGCACCTTCGTGCACGCCCGCTCCGGTGACAAGGGCGGCGACGCCAACCTCGGGCTGTGGGTGGTCAACGAGGGGAGCGACGAGGCCAGCGCCGCGCTCCGCGCCGAACGCGTGCAGTGGCTCTTCAAGATGATCACCCCCCGCCGGATTCGCGACCTGATTCCCGAGGCAGCCGACCTCGACGTCGAGGTCTACCTGTTGCCCAACCTGGGCGGCGTCAACGTGCTCATCCGCGGCCTGCTCGGCGACGGGGTAGCGGCCTCGACCCGCTTCGACCCGCAGGCCAAGGGGCTGGGCGAGTGGATGCGTTCACGCTACGTATCGATCGAGGATGGACTGATCTGATGGACCTCAAAGACATCGCCCGCGAGTTCGTACGCCGCGAGGTTGCCCCGCACCTGCAGGACTGGGAGGACGCCGGCACCATGCCGCGTGAGCTCCACAAGGCTGCGGGCGACCAGGGACTCCTCGGCGTCACCTTCGCCGAAGAGGTCGGCGGCCAGGGCGGAGACCTGACCGACAGCCTGGCGCTCCAGGAGGGCATGTTCGAGGCCGGCGCCTCGAGCGGGCTGATGGCCGGGCTGTTCACCGGCGGCATCGCGCTGCCGCACATCGTGGCCAGTGGCAATACCGACCTGATCGATCGTTTCGTCCGGCCCTGCCTGGCCGGCGACACCATCGGCTCCCTGGCCATTACCGAGCCCGGTGGCGGCTCCAACGTCGCCGGGCTCACGACCCGAGCAGTCCGCGACGGCGACCACTACGTCGTCAACGGCGCCAAGTCCTTCATCACCAGCGGCGTGCGGGCCGACTTCGTGACGACCGCCGTACGCACCGGCGAGCCCGGCCACGCAGGTGTGAGCCTGCTGGTGGTCGAGAAGGGCACCCCCGGCTTCACCGTGGACCGCTCGATGCGCAAGATGGGCTGGCACTGCAGCGACACTGCGGAGTTGTCCTACGTCGACGTGCGGGTGCCGGTGGCCAACCTGGTCGGCGAGGAGAACTCGGGTTTCTACCAGATCGCCGAGCAGTTCGTCGTCGAGCGGATCGCGCTGGCCGTGCACGCCTACGGCATCGCGGCCCGCTCCCTCGAGCTCACGGCCGACTACTGCCGCACCCGTGAGACCTTCGGCAAGCCGCTGATCGCCAACCAGGTGGTGCGCCACACGCTGGTGGAGATGCATCGTCAGGTCGAGGTGGCGCGTGCCTACACGCATGCCGTGGTGGCCCGCCACGTCGCCGGTGAGAACGTCATCGCCGAGGCCGCCCTCGCGAAGAAGACGGCCGTCGACTGCTCGACCTACGTCTGCAACGAGGCCGTGCAACTGCACGGCGGAAGCGGCTACATGCACGGCGGCGAGGTGGAGCGCAACTACCGCGACGCCCGGATCCTGCCCATCGG
>JARICB010000127.1 GCA_029264225.1 Nocardioides sp.
ATCATGGCCGCGAAGAAGAAGCCCCTCGAGGTCTTCTCGCTCGGTGACCTGGGCGTCGAGGCCGACCAGGTCGGCCTGGCCGTCGCCTGGTCGCAGGTGGAGGACACCACCGCCCGCCCGCCGCGCACTGCTGGCGAGATCGTTACCGACGAGGACGGCTCGGGCGCGGTTGCGCTGGCCGATTTCCTCGCCTCGAAGAAGTTCATCTAAGGAGCTACGCAGATGTCTGAAGTTCTGGTTGTCATCGACCACGCCGACGGCGACGTCAAGAAGCCCACCTACGAACTCCTCACGATCGCGCGCCGCCTCGGCGAGCCGTCGGCCGTGTTCTTCGGTGCGGCCGACAAGGCCGACGCAGTGGCCGAGAAGGTCAAGAAGTACGGCGCCGAGAAGGTCTACGTCATCGACGACGCCGAGCTGAAGGGCTACCTCGTGGCCCCGAAGGCCGAAGCGATGCAGCAGTTGGCCCAGCAGGCTTCCCCGGCTGCGATCCTCTTCCCCTCGACGTTCGAGGGCAAGGAGGTCGCTGCTCGACTGGCGATCAAGATCGGCTCCGGTCTCATTACCGACGCCGTCGACGTGCAGGAGGGCCCGGTCACCACCCAGTCGGTCTTCGCCGGCAACTTCGCCGTCACCGCGAAGGTCACCCAGGGCACGCCGATCATCACGGTCAAGCCCAACTCGGCCGCCCCGGAGGAGGCTGAGGGCGCCGCCGCGCTGGAGACCTTCGTGCCGACGATCTCCGACCTCGCCAAGGCGGCGCAGATCATCGCCTCGCAGCCCCGCCAGGCGACCGGACGCCCCGAACTGACCGAGGCCGCCATCGTGGTCTCCGGCGGTCGTGGCACCGGCGGCAACTTCGAGCCCATCGAGAAGTTCGCCGACTCCCTCGGTGCTGCTGTCGGCGCCTCGCGCGCCGCTGTCGACTCCGGCTGGATGCCGCACGCCTTCCAGGTCGGACAGACCGGCAAGACGGTCTCCCCGCAGCTCTACGTCGCCAACGGCATCTCGGGTGCGATCCAGCACCGCGCCGGGATGCAGACCTCGAAGACCATCGTGGCCGTCAACAAGGACAACGAGGCCCCGATCTTCGAGCTCGTCGACTTCGGTGTGGTGGGAGACCTGCACACGGTCCTCCCGACCGCCACCGAGGAGATCACCAAGCGCAAGGGCTGAGCCCGCCCGCACTACGAACGCCCCCGACCGTCACGGTCGGGGGCGTTCGTACGTCGAGGCCGTGCCTGATCTGGGCCAGCTGTCCTGAGACGTCGCCGTGGCGTGGCGGTGGCCGACCTACGCTAGCGGCATGAGCATGACCTACGACGCCACCGGCGTACACGATGTGGCGCTCCGGGCCCGCACCGCCAGCCACGACCTGGCCCTGACAACCCGTGCCGTCAAGGACGAAGCGCTGCACGCGATGGCCGCTTCCTTGCTCGAGCAGGCTCCCGCAATCCTGGCGGCCAACGCCGCGGATGTCGCCCGAGCTGAGGGAAACGGCACCTCCGCCAACATCATCGATCGACTGCGACTTACCGACGAACGGCTGGCGGCGATGGCCGATGGCCTGTGCGAGGTTGCGGGACTGGCCGACCCGGTGGGTGAGGTGGTCCGCGGCTCCCAGCTCGCCAACGGTCTCGAGTTGCGCCAGGTGCGGGTGCCGTTCGGTGTCGTCGCGATGATCTACGAGGCGCGGCCCAACGTCACCGCCGACGCCGCCGGGATCTGCCTGAAGTCTGGCAACGCGGTGCTGTTGCGTGGTTCGTCGAGTGCGCGATCGAGCAATGCCGCCATCGTGACGGCGCTGCGAGCTGCTTTGGAGTCGGCCGGCCTGCCACAGGACGCCGTACAACTCGTCCCCGGTGACAGCCATGACTCGGTCAAGGCGCTGATGCGGGCCCGTGGCCTCGTCGACGTCCTCATCCCGCGCGGGGGAGCGGGCCTCATCCGCAGTGTCGTGGAGGAGTCGACCGTGCCCGTGATCGAGACTGGCGTCGGCAACTGTCACGTCTACGTCGACGCGACCGCCGATCTCGACCAGGCGCTGGCGATCGTGGTCAACTCCAAGACGCACCGCACAAGCGTGTGCAACGCTGCCGAATCGTTGCTCGTGCACGCAGACGTGGCCGATGAGTTCCTGCCGGCGGTGATCGACGCGCTGGGCGCCCACGGCGTCACCATTCACGGCGACGAGCAGTTCGCCGAGTACGACGACGTGGTGAGCGCTACCGAGGAGGACTACGGCACCGAATACCTCTCCTCGGACATCTCCGCCGCCGTGGTGGCCGACGTGGAGGAGGCGATCACCCACATCCGTCGCTACTCCAGCGGCCACACCGACGCCATCCTGTGCCGCGACCAGGCCACCATCCGGCGCTTCGTCGCGGCCGTCGACTCGGCCGCCGTGCTGGTCAACGCCTCGACCCGGTTCACTGACGGCGGTGAGTTCGGTTTCGGCGCCGAGATCGGCATCAGCACCCAGAAGTTGCACGCCCGGGGACCGATGGGACTGCCCGAGATGACCTCCACCAAATACATCGTCGTCGGTGACGGGCACGTGCGCTGACCCCGTTGACGCCGATCACCGATAGGATCACCCCATGTCACTGAACGCCCTGACGCTTCTGGCCGCCGAGTCGAGCGAATCAACCATCAGTCCCTACCTCGTGGGCGGCATCGTGCTCGTGTTCATGATGAGCCTGCTGCTGGCGCTGATGTCGGTCGGCGGGGGTCGCGAGCACAGCTGATGAGACGCGTGGGGGTCATGGGTGGCACCTTCG
>JARICB010000134.1 GCA_029264225.1 Nocardioides sp.
CAGACGGTGGCACCA
Organism: Nocardioides sp.; assembly: GCA_029264225.1. Lineage (GTDB taxonomy): Bacteria > Actinomycetota > Actinomycetes > Propionibacteriales > Nocardioidaceae > Nocardioides. The sequence goes on from JARICB010000134.1 coordinate 16, forward strand.
CCCGCTGGTCCGCGGAGCGTCTCGAGCCACATGACTTCCAGGGTGACTCGCGACTGCTCACCGCGGAGCACCTCTACTCCTGGCACTTCGATGACGTCCCAGGGCTGCGCCCCTACAAGTCATTGGCCTCGGTCCTCGCCGAGCACGAATGGCCGCGCCTCTACGACGCGGACGTGCTGGCGCGTGTCGACGTACCCTGCTCGGCCGTCATCTATTCCGAGGATCCCTTCGTCGACCGCCAGTTCTCCCAGGAGACTGCCGAACTGTTGCCCGCGATGCGGCCGTGGCGCACGAACGAGTATCTGCACAACGGACTGCGCCTCGATGGCGACCGCGTCCTCGATCGACTCATCAAGCTTGCCCGCGGCCTCGCGTAGCCACCTCGATACCTCCGCCTACTTCGTGAGGTCACACGTGCGGCCGCGGGGCACGGCCTCACCAGTTGTAGTCGAGGAACTTGCCGTCGAAGGTGACGACGACGCGATCCCCGGCGGGATCGGGGCGTCGCGCGATATCGATGTTGAAGTTGATGGCGCTCATGATGCCGTCGCCGAACTCCTCGTGGATGAGCTCCTTGAGTGCGGGCCCGTAGACGGAAAGGGCCTCCATGAAGCGGTAGATGGTGGGATCGGCCAGCAGCGCCGGGTCGGTCCCACGCGAGGGCGGCAGTTGCAGGCTCTCGACCACGGTCTCCTCGAGGTCGAGGAGTCGGCAGACGGCGGTGGCCTGCTCCTTGTTCATCGGGTGCTGACCGAGCAGCGCGGCAGTGGTCCACACGACAGGTGCATCAATCTCGGCGGCGATCTGGTGCCAGGACAGTCCGGTCCGGATCCGAGCGGAGTTGACGAGTTTGGCAGCATCGGACTTGGCCATGATGGGGGTCATGGATCCTCCTGGAAGTGGTGGGTAGAAGAGTGCCCAGGTGCGGGACGAGGAGGTACTTGGACTGCGAGTCGCTCCGGCCCATGAGCAGGTCGAGACCACCGTAAGCCTGCCGGGGGAGCAGGCTCTGACCAGGTCGTCGACAACATCGCGGCGGTCGACCTGCTACTTGGGCCATCCGGGATAGTCGGAGCGGGTATCAATGCACCGCAGGTAAGACATGAGTCGGATCTTCCCGGCACGTGCCGTGCCAGAGGTTCGTACGAGCGTCGTCCTTGCGGGACGTCCGACGAAGGGGTTGGCCTGGCTGCCGGAACGTCGGACGTCCCGGGCAACGTCCGACGATGCGGTCGCCGAACAACCGAGATGGCGGAGCGAGTGCTGTCGAAGTCGGGTCTGTTGTAGACCAAGTTTCATCATGGAGTGCCCGACATCTCCGCGACGTCGTAGCCAGCTTCGGCCTCGTCGGCCCACTGCTGGACCTGACACCCGCTTTATGCCGCTGCCCGAACTCGGCTCACAGCGTATCGAGGTAACTCGTCGTCGAGAACTCGGTCGAGCAGCTCAGCGAGACTGTGATTCTCGACGTACTCGCGCACCGCCTGTCGGGCAACATCCTGCATTGAACGCGACTCGCGCTCAGCGCGCAGGCGCAATGCGTCTGCTCCAGCGTCCGAGAGTCGCAGAGTCATCGCCATGACCACGTGGTAGCACTGGTGACACCGTCCGTCCGAGATGCGGATCGGCATCTGAAATCCCCGCCAGACTGCCCCAACGCGAGTGCCGCGCGCGCTGTCGCAACCGTGCCTCGAGGACAGTCGCTGGCGCCGCGGTCAATGCACACGACGGCACGAAGCGAGATTCACCGAGCCGCGGAGTATCAAGCACCTTCAGAATAGAGCCGGAGTGGGGGCTTGCCGCAAGACCCGGGTGTCGTGGCAGATTCACGCGTCCTCGACCTCGCAGAAGGGACCGCAGAAGGTGTCCGCACCCCTCGACAATGGCCCGTTCTTCCATGGCACGCTCGCAAAGCTCAGCAGCGACGACCTCCTGACCGCGGGTCATCCCTCGAACTACCGTCCCGAGATCGTCATGAACCACGTCTACTTCACCGCACTTGTCGACGGAGCCGCCCTGGCTGCTCAGCTTGCCGTCGAACTCGTCGGCAGCAACGCCACTGCGAGGGTGTACGTCGTCGAGCCCACCGGAGCGTTCGAGGACGACCCGAACGTGACTGACAAGAAGTTCGCCGGTAACCCCACTCGGTCCTACCGCAGCAGCGCCCCGCTCCGGATCGTCAACGAGATTGCTGAGTGGACGCGGTTGACGCCCGAACAACTACAGAACTGGCGGGAGCGATTGTCGGCGCTTCTCGCCAACGAAGGCGCCGAGATCATCAACTGAGGCGCACGGAAGAACGATGAATGTTCACCGCCGACCGCGTTGCCATCACGCTCGTCGGACTTCGGATGTCGCACGGCCAACCTGATCGCTCAACGGTGTCTGATCTTCGAACTACTGCGCCTGGTCGCCCCGCAGAGTCGGCTTGGTCGTCGCCATTGACGCGCCGGCCTCCCGCTCGTTGGGCATTGCCAATGGGTCGGGGCCGGCCGTAGCCTCAGTCGACCCAAGGCACGCGTCGAGGGCAGTCGGTGGCCGGGGGGAGACGTCAGAGTGCGGGTCGCGACCCTGCGAGACTACGAACTGCGCGGTGGCCGACTGGTCGCGATGACGCCCGTGTGCATGACGCGCCCGACATTCTCCGACGTGCAGCCGACCCTCAACCAGCGGCTCCACGTCGCGTCCACGGGCGGGCGCGGCTCGTGGCGCGCGGTGGTGCTCGAGCTGCCAGGTCGTGTCGACGTGGCGGCGTGGTCGCGAGCCGTGACCGCTTTCATGGCCCGGCACGAAGCACTGCGCAGCGAACTCCTTACCGGCCTGGAATCTCAGATCACCTCGCGTCTCAACTA
>JARICB010000141.1 GCA_029264225.1 Nocardioides sp.
TCGGAGAACGCCACGGCCGTCGATCCGTTCCTCGACGTCGAGGCGAAGAGCGAGATCACCCGCGCCTCCGATGCGATCGGCGTGCCGATCCTGGTCGGCGGCATGGTCGACTCCCCGCGGCCGCAGGAGGTGCTCAACCAGGGGATCGTGTGGGAGCCCGGCCTTGGTGGCGGAGACCGCTACACGAAGCGACACCCCGTGCCCTACGGCGAATACGTCCCCTACCGCGGAGCGTTCATCCCCGACACCTACGGCCAACTGGGACTGGTCCCGCGGGACATGGCCCGCGGAACCAGCCTGGAGCCACTGCGGATCGCTGACCTGCGGCTCGCCGATGCCATCTGTTTCGACGTCGCCTACGACGACGTGATCTTGGGCCAGGTCTCGCGCGGGGGGCAACTGATCGCTGTCCAGACGAGCAACGCCATGTTCATCGACACCGCCCAGATCGGCCAGCAGTTCGAGATCAGCCGGTTGCGGGCGTTGGAGACCGGTCGATACGTCGTGGTAGCAGCGATCAACGGAGTCTCCGGCCTGATCGCGCCCGATGGGGAGGTGCTCCAGGCCGCCGACCCGCGAACGCAGGCCGTGCTCGTCGGCGACGTTGCGCTGAGCGAGACGATCACGCCTGCGGTGGCCATGGGCCTGTGGCCCGGGCGGGTGCTGGTACCGCTCTCGATTGGTGGGATTTCGTGGGGTCTCGTCCCGTATCGTCGTAGTCGGCGACCCGAGGTCGCCAGGCAGGCGACACCACGCTCGTCGGACCGAGACAACTGAAGGGGAATCGGTGGCAGTTGCGGAGCTGGGTCGGATCGTGGTGGTGATCCCCACCTACAACGAAGCAACCAACCTGGAGTGGGTCGTGGCTCGGCTGCGGGCTGCCCAGCCAGATGTGGACGTCCTGGTGGTCGACGACAATTCACCCGACGGCACGGGTGAGATCGCCGATCGGCTGGCTGCTGAGGATCCTGCCGTGCGAGTACTGCACCGCACCGCCAAAGGTGGCCTCGGTGCCGCCTACCTGCACGGTTTCACCCTCGCCCTCGAGCTTGGCTATGACGTGATCGGGGAGATGGATGCCGACGGTTCCCACCAGCCCGAGCAACTCGACCGGTTGCTGAGCGCCCTGCTCGACGCCGACCTGGTGATCGGCTCGCGCTATGTGCCCGGTGGATCGGTCCTCAACTGGCCGATGCGCCGCCAACTGCTCTCGCGGGGCGGCAACCTCTACGTCAGGCTGTTGCTGGGCATCCACGTTCGCGACGCCACGGCCGGCTACCGACTCTTTCGCCGCAGTACGCTGGAGAAGATTGATCTCGCCACCGTCACCTCGACCGGCTACGTCTTCCAGACCGACATGGCTTACCGGACCGTCGTCGCCGGAATGAAGGTCGTCGAGGTGCCGATCGACTTCATCGAGCGCGAGCGCGGCGAGTCCAAGATGAGTGGTCAGGTGGCGGGGGAGTCGTTGAAGAAGATCACGGTCTGGGGTCTGCGTGAGCGCCGAGAGCAGTTGCGCAGCAGCCGCCAGCACGGAAAGGACGCCCGATGACCACCAAGCGACGCCCGTTCCCGGTCTGGGTGCTGATCGCGCTGTTCGTCGTGGTTCCGCTGCTGGAGATCTTCGTGCTGATCCAGGTCGGCCAGGTGATCGGTCCGTGGTGGACCATCCTGCTGCTCATCGCCGACAGCATCCTGGGCACCTGGCTCATCCGACACGAGGGTGGGCGAGCCTGGTCCGCGCTGACTTCTGCGCTGGCCACGGGCACGATGCCGGCCAGGGAGATCGCCGACGGGGCGCTGATCCTGATCGGCGGCACGCTGATGATCAGCCCCGGCTTCGTCAGCGACCTGTTCGGCATCTTCTTGATTCTGCCGTTCACCCGCCCTGTGGCGCGCACGTTCCTGACCCGGATGGTGTCTCGACGCCTGGTGGTGCACACCGCGGCGTACGACCCCAGCAACGCACAACGCCCCCACCCCGACCCGAACGGGTCAGTGGTGGAGGGCGAAGTGATCGACTGATCCCTACCGAAGCAGGATCAGGCAGTTGCCTTGCGCTTCTTGGCATTGGCCCGGTGCAGGTGCGCCGGTCCGATCTCGCCGCCGCGAAGCAGCTCCAGACGCTCCTTCAGGATGTCCTCGAGCTCCTGGGTCGAACGCCTCTCCAAGAGCATGTCCCAGTGAGTACGCGCAGGCTTCTCGGTCTTTTCCTCGGGCTTGATGCCGGCTGTGCTGAGTGCCTTGGCCCCACAGCGGGGGCACTCCCAGACCGCGGGGACGTCGGCCTCGACCGACATCGTGACCTCGAACTCGTGACTCTGCTCGCAGCGATATCCAACCTGCTGCCGAGCAGCGAACTCGATACCGCGCTCGTCCTCGAAGCTCTGGCCGCCGAGCCTTGCGCCGCGTAGTGTGCGCTCCGCCATTGAGCCACCTCCAGATGTGTGCTGACTTTCCCGAATGGTGAACGGGAGTGAGACGAACGGACGGGTGTGTCCTGACGCCGATTCGCTCGACGCCCTTTCGCCCGCTCCCATCTACGGTAGCGGGGTCGCCAAGGAAGGGCGGCATCCGTGGCGCAGGCCCCACCCCTGAGGATGCCCGCGCTACGGCGCTGCAGGCGTCCACGGGTGATCGAGATCTCACACCACCGCGGGCACCACGTTGCCGGCCTCGCGGATGCCACGCGCCGTGTCGACGCGCAGGAGCAGCACCCCACCGATCACGAAGAAGGCGATCAGGGCGAAGATCGCGGGCCGGTAGGAGCCGGTGATGCTCAGCACGATGGCCAGGGTCGCCGTACCGAACCACGAGGTTCCGCGGTCCATCGCGTGGTAGAAGCTGAAGTATTCGGCTTCCTTGCCACGCGGGATGAACAACGAGAAGTACGACCTGGCGAGCGCCTGGGTTCCACCCAGCACGATGCCGATGGCCGCGCCCAGGACCAGGAACAACGTCACGTTCCCGGCGGGCATGACGAGCGCGACCGTGACGATCACCATCCAGATGACCAGACCCATCAGGATCGTCTTCTTGGCACCGTGGCGCGCGGCCAGGCGTCCGAAGAGCAAGGCCCCGAAGAAGGCAACGAACTGCACCATCAAGATGGTGGCGATCAGAATCGTCTGCGAGTGGCCCAGTTCCTCGGCGCCGTAGACCGAAGCCGACGCGATGACGGTCTGGATACCGTCGTTGAAGAACAGGTAGGCCACCAGGAAGGTCAGGGCCATCGGGTAGTTCTTCAGTTCGCGCAGGGTGACAGCGAGCTGACCGAAACTCCTGGCCACGACGTTGCCCTCGACGTGCTCCACGTCGGCCGGCTGATGATTCTTGAGACGTCGGAAAGGAATGATCGTGAACCCGGCCCACCACAGGGCGGCCGAGAGCATGCACAGTCGCGCTGCCAGGCCCTCCTCCAGACCGAGGGCTTCGTGGCCGAGGAAGACACCGAGGTTGAGCAGGAGGAGCAGTCCGCCACCGAGATAGCCGAAGGCCCAGCCGCGCGATGAGACGCGGTCGCGGTTGGCCTCGTCGGAGATGAGCGGCAGGATCGAGTCGTTGATGACCCCACCCGCGCCGAAGCACAGGTTTCCCATCACGATGCCCACTGCCGCCAGTTGCCAGTTGTCGCCGGTGGCGAAGAAGATCAGCGACGCAAACCCGGCGCCGGTCCAGGCGAAGAACGCCAGCAGGCCCTTCTTGTTCGCCGTCCGGTCCGCATAGGCGCCCAGCAACGGCAGCAGCACTGCGGACAGCAGGGTAGCGGCCGTGATCAACCAGAAGAACAGGGATCCGGGGGGCATGGTGAAGGGCCCCACATCGAAGCGGCCGTTCTCACCGACCGCATTCTTGGCGAGGTTGATGAAGTAAGGGCCGAAGAAGACCGTGCCGATCGTGGTCGTGTAAGCGCTGTTGGCCCAGTCGTACCAGTACCAGGCCTTCTGTTCGCTTTCCTGCTCGAGCGGGTCCAGGTTGGCGATGCCGCTGGTGGCGTTGCGTTCGGTCACGAGGGTTCCTCCCATTGGCCGCGGGAGCGCAGCACGTCGCTGAGTATGTCGGTGCGGTCGGTCATCAGCCCGTCGACACCACGATCGAGCAGTTCCAACATTTCGGTGGGCTCGTCGATGGTCCAGACGTGGACCTGGATCCCGTTGGCGTGCGCTCTGCGGATCAGACCCCGGGTTGCGAGCGTGATGCGCTTGTGGCGGTGGGGGATCTGGAGGGCATCGGGACCGTTGCGGGTGAGAAGTCGCGCGAGCCAGGCAGTGGGGGAGAGCACGTATGCGGCCACCTCGAGCGGATGGGCAGAGGTCGCCACCCGCCGGTCGGTGATCCTGCGGAACTCAACCAGCCGGCGGCGGGAGAAGGAGCCGACGAGCACCCGGTCCCACGCGCCGCGGGCGGCGATGAAGTCAGCGAGGGCTGGGCCCGCACCCGGCGACTTGATGTCGATGTTGAACCGTGCGCACGGGAAGGCCTCGAAGAGTTGACTCAGGGTCGGCACCCGTTCGCGGCCACCGATGAGTGCGGCCTGCACCTCGGCGTACGACGTCTGCGAGATGCTCCCGGTGCGATCGGTGACCCGATCGAGCACCTCGTCGTGAAAAGCGAGCAGCACACCGTCGATGGTGAGGTGGACGTCCGTCTCGAGGTAGAGGTAGCCCAGCGACACCGCATGTTGGAACGCGGCCATCGTGTTCTCCAACCCGGCGAGTTCGGGATGGAAGGCACCACCGCGATGCGCGAAGGCAAGAACACCTGCGTGGTCAAGGTAGGGACGGGCACTCACGCGAGCAGTATGGCCTCAGGCGGGCATCCTGGATAGGAAACCCTCAGATGTCGCGGAAGGTCTCGATGTTGGCGCCCAACAGATTCAGGCGCTCGGCGAGGTCCTCGTAACCGCGGTGGATGACATAGGTCGAGCGGAGCACCGACGTGCCCTTGGAGGCCAGCATCGCCAACAGGATGACCACCGCAGGCCGCAGCGCCGGCGGGCAGACGATCTCGGCGCCCGACCAGTGGGTCGGCCCCTCCACGAGCACCCGGTGCGGGTCGAGGAGCTTGACCGTCGCGCCGAGCTTGTTCAGCTCGGTCAGGTAGATCGCGCGGTTCTCGTAGACCCAGTCGTGCAGCAGTGTCTGGCCCTCTGCCACTGCCGCGATCGCCGCGAAGAAGGGGAGGTTGTCGATGTTGAGGCCCGGGAACGGCATCGGGTGGATCTTGTCGAGTGGCGCCGTCAGGTCGCTGGCGTAGGTCGTGATGTCCACCAGCCGGGTGCTTGCGTTGGCGGCGACGTATTCCTCAGTGCGCGAATAGCGGAAACCCATCTCCTCGAGCGTGGCCAGTTCGATCTCGAGAAACTCGATCGGCACTCGCTGGATGGTGATCGAGGACTTGGTCACGATGGCCGCCGTGAGCAGCGACATCGCCTCGATCGGGTCCTCCGAGGGGGAGTAGTCGACATCCATGTCGATCGTCTCGCACCCGGTGACGCGCAGCGTGGTGCTGCCGACGCCCTCGATCTGGACGCCCAACTTCTGGAGGTAGAAGCACAGGTCCTGGACCATGTAGTTGGACGAGGCATTGCGAATGACGGTGGTGCCCGTGTGCAGCGCGGCAGCCATCAGCGTGTTCTCGGTGACCGTGTCGCCTCGCTCGGTCAGCACGATCGGGCGCTGCGGCGCGACGAACCGGTCCACCTCCGCGTGGTAGGAACCGTCGGTTGCCTTGACTTCGAGCCCGAACGGGCGCAACGCGCTCATATGGGGCTCCACCGTGCGGGTGCCGAGGTTGCAGCCGCCCGCGTAGGGCAGGTCGAAACTGTCGGCCAGGTGCAGCATCGGCCCCAGGAACATGATCACGGAGCGGGTACGTCGGGCCGCGTCCTCGTTGATGTTGGCCAGGTCGAGATGAGCCGGGGGGATGATCTCAAGATCGTTCTGCTCGTTCAGCCAGCGCGTCTGCACGCCGAGGGAGTTCAGCACCTCGAGTAGTCGGTTGACCTCCTCGATCCGCGCGACCTTGCGCAGCGTCGTACGTCCGCGGTTGAGCAGGGCGGCGCACAGCAGCGCCACCCCGGCGTTCTTGGAGGTCTTGACCTCGATCGAGCCGGACAGCTGGGTCGGGCCGTTGACCCGCAGATGCGTCGGGCCGGCCCCCAGGGCGACGATCTCGGAGTCGAGAGCAGCCCCGATTCGCGCGAGCATCTCCAAGGAGAGGTTCTGGTGGCCCTTCTCGATCCGATTGATCGCGCTCTGGCTGGTGGCGAGCAGTTCGGCCAACTGGTGCTGGGTCAGGCCACGGTGCTTGCGAGCATCCCGAATGAGGTTGCCGATGCGCGCCTTGTAGTCCGTATCCATGAAAAACACGGTATCTCAAATATGAGATACGACAAGCGACGGCGTGGCGGCGAGTCCTGTCACACCGACCGCACGCAGCGGCGTGCAAGGATCCCTGACATGCGAGCCACCACCATCCACGCCCCCGGCGACATCCGTGTCGAGGAGGTCCCGGACCCGGTCATCACCAAGCCCACCGACGCGATCATCAAGGTCACAGCCGGCTGCATCTGCGGCTCCGACCTGTGGCCCTACCGCGGCCACAACGACATCACCGCCGGTGACACCATCGGGCACGAATGCATCGGAGTGATCGAGGAAGTCGGCTCGGAGGTCACCGACTTCGCGGTCGGCGACTTCGTGATCGTGCCCTTCGACCACTGCGACAACACCTGCGCGCACTGCCGCTACGGCATGCAGTCGGCGTGCGTCAACCTCGGAATGACCGCCAGTGGGCAGGCCGAGTACGCCCTCGTGACCCAGGCCAACGGCTCCCTGGTCAAGACCGACGGCATGCCCGACGAGGCCCTGGTGCCGTCACTGTTGGCCCTCTCCGACGTCATGGCCACCGGTTGGCACGCCGCCGTCGCTGCCGGGGTTCGCAAGGGGGGCACCGTTGTGGTCGTCGGTGACGGCGCGGTCGGCCTCTGCGGCGTACTCGCTGCCGCCCAGATGGGTGCCGAGCGTGTCATCGCCATGTCGCGCCACGAGCCCCGTCAAGACATCGCTCGCCAGTTCGGTGCTACCGACATCGTCGCCGAGCGCGGCAGGGAGGGCGCGGCCCGGATCGCCGACCTTACCGAGGGAATCGGCGCAGATGCGGTGCTCGAATGCGTCGGCACCGACGACGCCATCAAAACGGCCTTCGCGGTCGCCCGGCCCGGCTCGACGGTCGGCTTCGTCGGCGTGCCGCACGGAGTCGAACTGCCCGTGCGCAAGATGTTCCAGAAGAACGTCGGCATGGCCGGCGGCATGGCGCCAGTGCGCCGCTACCTGCCCGAACTACTCGAACTGACCCTGTCCGGGGCGATCAACCCCGGGCTCGTCTTCGACCTGACGTTGCCGCTCGAGGAGTCACCGGAGGGCTACCGCGCCATGGACGAGCGTCGCGCCATCAAGGTGCTCCTCCGACCGTGAGCGCACTCGTCCTGGGCCCGCTGCTCAGATACGTCGACGACACCACCGCAGCGGTGTGGGTGGAGACCGCCGAAGCCACGACCGTGACCGTGGTCCGAGGCGAGGCAAGTGCCTGTGCCCGCACCTTCGGCGTACACGGGCACCACTACGCGCTGGTCGAACTGAGTGACCTGGAACCCGGCTCCCGCCACGATTACACGGTCTCGCTCGATGACCAGCAGGTGTGGCCAGTGAGCGACGCGATCGGTGATTCGATGATCACGACGCTCACTGCGGGAAAGCCGCTCAGGATGGCGTTCGGCTCGTGCCGCACGAGCGTCTCGCACGACCGGACCGGCAACGAGAGCCACGGCGTCGACGCGCTCCGCAGTTATGCCCTACGGATGGCCGACGCAGCCCCGGTGCATCCCGACCATGGCGATGACCCCGACCTCGCGGAACCGCAGTGGCCCGACCTGATGCTCTTCCTGGGCGATCAGGTCTACGCCGACGAGACGACCGAGGCGATGCAGCGCTTCATCTCCGCACGCCGCGACATCGAGGCACCACCCTGGACAGAACTGCGCGACTACGAGGAGTACGCACACCTCTACTCGCTCGCCTGGTCGGACCCGACCATCCGCTGGCTGTTCTCGACGCTCCCCAGCGCGATGATCTTCGACGACCACGACATCCGCGACGACTGGAACACCTCCCAGGCGTGGAAGGACAAGATGGAGGCGACCTCGTGGTGGCACGGGCGGATCGTGGCCGGTCTCGCCTCCTACTGGGTCTACCAACACCTGGGCAACATGTCGCCGCAGGAACGACGAGACGACGAGATCTACCGGTTGGTGCTCGCGCATGAGGGGCCCGACGAGCTCGACCTGAGCGAGGTGCTCGACACGTTCGCGGACCGCGCCGACCAGGACCCCACGACCTACCGGTGGTCCTACAGTCGCGACTTCGGTACCCAAGCCCGACTGGTCGTTGTCGACTCCCGTGCTGCCCGCGTGCTCGAGCCGTCGAAGCGGTCCCTGCTCGATCGCGAGGAGCGGGACTGGCTCGACGAACGCATGCGCGGCGATGTCGACCACCTGCTGATCGGCACGTCGTTGCCGTTCATGTTGGCGACCGGGCTGCACCACCTCGAGGCCTTCGGCGAGGCACTGGCCGGGGGAGCGTGGGGCGCACGTGGCGCGAAAGCGGGGGAGCGGATGCGACAGAAGGTCGATCTCGAGCACTGGGCGGCCTTCCAGAAGAGTTTCCTCGACGTCGCCGAAATGGCGATCGAGGTCGCTTCCGGCGAGCGGGGACGCGCACCCGCCAGCGTCACGTTCCTCTCCGGGGACGTACACCACAGCTATGTCAGTGAGGCGCGGCTCTCGCGGCCTGCGACCCGCGCCGGCGGCGCCCTGCGGAGCGCGCTGTTGCAAGCCGTGTGCTCGCCGATCCGCAATCCGCTCTCACCCAACATGAGGTTCGCGACCGCGGTGCTCTCCTACGGGGTCGCGGGACCCTTCGGTCGAATGGTCTCGATGTCGACGAAGGTCGCGAAGAGCCCGCTGCGTTGGAAGTACGCCGAGGGTCCGTGGTTCGACAACAACCTGGCCTGCCTGGAGTTGGCCGGGCCGCGGCTCCGCATGTGGTGGGCCAGCGGCACGGTGGTCGACGACGACCACGAGCGACCGCTGCTGACGAAGGTCGCCGACTACGAGTTGGGGTCCTGAACCGGCCACGGCGATGACCCGACGCGGGGACACATGCAACAGTGGCGACATGGCCACCGTTCTCGTCACAGGCGCTACCGGCTTCGTCGGTCGTCGTCTGGTCCCCGCACTCCTCGCCCAGGGTCACCGCGTGCGCGCGATGACCCGGAACCCGTCGAAGTACTCGGGGGAGGGGGAGGCGGTTGGTGCCGACGTGATGGACCGGGCCTCTCTTGACCGGGCGCTGGTCGACGTCGACGTGGCGATCTACCTCGTGCACTCCCTCGACGACCCCGATTTCGAACGCAAGGATGCGGAGGCGGCCCGCCACTTCAGCGCGGCAGCAGCTGCAGCGGGCGTTCGACAGATCGTCTATCTCGGTGGCCTCGGCTCCGAGGATGACGAGCTCTCGGCGCACTTGCGTTCTCGTCGGGAGGTGGAGAAGCTCCTGGCCGGCGACGGCGTACCGGTGACGGCGTTGCGGGCCGCGATCATCGTCGGTCACGGCGGAATCTCCTGGGAGCTCACCCGGCAGCTGGTCAAGAACCTGCCGGCGATGGTGGTGCCGTCCTGGGTCACGACCCGTACGCAGCCGATCGCTCTGGACGACGTCGTTCGCTACCTGGCCGGGGTCGTGGACAACGAGGAAACGTTCGGCCGGGTCTTCGAGGTCGGTGGCCCGGCGGCGATGACCTACCTGGAGATGATGCAGGAGGCCTCCCTGGTCTCCGACGGCAAGAAGTTGCTGATCGTCCAGGTCCCGGTCATGACACCGCGGCTCTCGTCCTACTGGTTGGCGCTGGTGACCGATGTGGACGTCACCACGGGACGCAACCTGATCGACTCGATGAGCACCGAGGTCGTGGTCAGCGAAACCTCGATCCGGGACGTGGTGCCCGGCGAGCCCATGACCTACGCCGAATCGGTTCGGATCGCCCTCGCGGAGCGCAAGGCCGCTCAGGGCTGAGACCGGGCTTCACCAGATACGCGGGCTGTGGGGGATTCCAGTCATTGGATGACTGCGATCCACCACAACCCCTCAGCGTACGACGACTGAGCCACCATCTGACCGGCCGAATCGCAGCACTGCCAACACGAGGGCGCCCGCGACCAGGGCCCAGAACGCCGGGCTGATGCCGGCGAAGGAGAGCCCGGACGCGGCCACCAGGAACGTCACCGCGCCTGCCTCCCGGTGGTGTACGTCGGACAGCGCCGCCGAGGCCGATGAGGCGAAGGTGCCGATCAGCGCCAGCCCGGCAACAGAGGCAATGATCCCGGCCGGTGCGGCGGTACTGATGGCGGTGACCAGTACCGACAGCGGCGCCAGCAGGACGTAGACGACTCCGCACGTGACCCCGGCGATCCACCGTCGATCTCGGTCCGGTCCCGCTTCCGGGCCGGCGGCCAACGCCGCGGAGATCGCGGCAAGATTGATACTGAAGCCCCCCGCGGGGGCGGTAAGCACGGTCGCCGTACCGGCCCAGGTCAGTGCCGACCGCAGCGGTGCGCGGTAGCCGAACGACTCCAGCACCGCGACGCCCGGGATGTTCTGACCGGTCATCGTGACCAGGTAGAGGGGTATGCCGAGGGCGATGATGGTGCGCCAGTCGAAGGCCGGTGCGGTCCAGGTAAGCGCCGGCAGCAGCGAGCCGCCTCCCAACGGGTCGCCGACCAGGGCGATCACGACTCCGGCCGCCACAAGCGCGCCGGGGACGGCCCACCGGCGGGCAACGCGCAACAGGACGAGCCAGGTCAGCAGCACCGGGCCGATCGCTGCGGGATCTCGCACGAGCGCTTGGAACGGCGTGATGCACAGCGTCAGGAGCACCCCGGCCAGCATCGCGCTCGCGATCGCGTTCGGGATGCGGGCGACCCACACGCCGAGAGGTTTGACGGCGGCGGTCAGCAGGTAGAGCAGGCCCGCGAAGGCGAACGCACCCACTGCGGCAGGCCAGCCGGCGGCGGGCAGGGTGGCGCCGGCCAACAGAGCCGCACCCGGAGTCGACCACGCGATGGTGACCGGGATCCGGTGAGCGAGTGAGAGCACGATGCAGCCCAGGCCCATGGTCATCGACACGATCGCGAGCCCCGAGGCGGCCTGGGCCTCGTCGGCTCCGACGGCGTTCAGCCCGGTCAGGACGACGGCGAACGACGAAGTGAAGCCGACGAGCGCGGTGACGACACCGGCGATCACCGCATGCGTCGTACTGCCTCCGCGGTCCGTGATCGCCATGGCTGCAGGGTAGGAGCGAACATCTGAGTCGTGCACTGAGGGTCCGCCACGACTAGCGTAGGCATGCGAGAACCCGGTGAATCGATGACCAACGGCCGCGTCACAGATGGAGACACGATGAGTCCAGCCAGCCGGAGCGACGCGCAGGCATCGCCGCACGCCGCCGAGCGTCACAACCTGATCCGGGTGCAGGGCGCCCGGGAGAACAACCTCAAGAACATCAGCCTGGAACTGCCGAAGCGTCGGCTCACCGTTTTCACCGGAGTCTCCGGCTCGGGCAAGAGCTCCCTGGTCTTCGCCACCATCGCCGCAGAATCGCAGCGCCTGATCAACGAGACCTACAGCGCGTTCCTCCAGGGCTTCATGCCGTCGCTGGCGCGGCCCGAGGTCGACTTCCTCGAGGGGCTGACGACCGCGATCATCGTGGACCAGGAGCGGATGGGGGCCAATCCGCGTTCGACCGTCGGCACCGCCACCGACGCCAACGCGATGCTGCGGATCCTCTTCAGTCGACTCGGCACGCCCCACGTCGGTCCACCCACGGCGTACTCCTTCAACGTCCCGACCCGTCGCGCCGGTGGCGTGATGAGCACGGAGAAGGCGGGCCGCACGGAGAAGAAGGTGGTCAAGGACGCCGTCTACCTCGGCGGCATGTGCCCACATTGCGAGGGCATGGGCACCGTCAACGATATCGACCTGACCGCGTTGTACGACGCCGGCAAGTCCCTGCGCGAGGGCGCCCTGACGATCCCTGGCTACTCGATGGACGGTTGGTACGGCCGCCTGTTCGAGGGTGTCGGGTTGCCGATGGACACGCCGATCGAGAAGTTCACCAAGAAGCAGCTCGACACGATGCTCTACGCGGAGCCGACCAAGCTCAAGGTCGAGGGGATCAACCTCACCTTCGACGGGATCATCCCCAAGATTCAGAAGTCGATGCTCTCCAAGGACCCCGAGGCGATGCAGCCGCACGTGCGCCGCTTCGTCGAGCGGGCGGTGACCTTCCAGACCTGCCCGCAGTGTCACGGCACCCGGCTGACCAAGGAGGCACTGTCGTCGAAGATCAGGGGCAAGAACATCGCTGATCTGGCGAAGATGCAGATCAGTGACCTGGCTGTGTGGGTGCGAGGCCTCGACGACGCGTCGGTCGCTCCGCTGCTCAAGGGTCTCCAGCACCTGCTCGACTCGTTCACCGACATCGGTCTCGGCTACCTCTCACTGGACCGCCCGGCGGGCACGTTGTCCGGGGGAGAGGCACAGCGCACGAAGATGATCCGGCATCTCGGATCGTCCCTGACCGACGTCACCTACGTCTTCGACGAACCGACGATCGGGCTGCACCCCCACGACATCGAGCGGATGAACCACCTGCTGCTCCAGTTGCGCGACAAGGGCAACACGGTGCTGGTCGTCGAGCACAAGCCGGAGACGATCGCCATCGCCGACCACGTCGTCGACCTCGGACCCGGCGCGGGAAGTGCCGGCGGCTCGGTGTGTTTCGAGGGCACCCTCGAGGGGCTGCGGGCCAGTGACACGGTCACGGGCCGACACCTCGACGACCGGGCCTCGCTCAAGGAGTCGGTGCGCACGACGTCGGACGTCATGGAAGTACGTGGGGCATCCACGCACAACCTCAGGAACATCAACGTCGATATCCCGCTCGGGGTGCTCGTCGTCGTGACCGGTGTGGCCGGGTCGGGAAAGAGTTCGCTGATCCACGGCTCGGTGGCCGGTCGGGACGGCGTCGTGGTGGTCGACCAGGGCGCGATCAAGGGCTCACGTCGCAGCAACCCCGCGACGTACACCGGCCTCCTCGAGCCGATCCGCAAGGCCTTCGCGAAGGCCAACGGCGTCAAACCGGCGCTGTTCAGCTCCAACTCCGAGGGTGCCTGCCCTACCTGCAACGGTGCCGGGGTGATCTTCACCGAGCTGGGGGTGATGGCCACGGTGGAGTCTCCGTGCGAAGACTGCGAAGGCAAGCGCTTCCAGGCCTCGGTGCTCGACTATACGTTCGGCGCGAAGAACATCTCCGAAGTGTTGGCCATGTCGGTTGCCGAGGCCGCAACCTTCTTCGGCTCCGGCGAGGCCAAGACACCAGCGGCGCACAAGATCCTGGAGCGGCTCGAGGATGTCGGGCTGGGCTACCTCAGTCTGGGCCAGCCACTGACAACACTCTCGGGAGGTGAACGGCAACGGCTGAAGCTGGCAACCCAGATGGCCGAGAAGGGCGAGGTCTACGTGCTCGACGAGCCGACCACCGGACTGCACCTGGCCGATGTGGCGAACCTGCTGGGGCTCCTGGACCGGCTGGTCGAGTCGGGCAGGTCGGTGATCGTGATCGAGCACCACCAGGCCGTCATGGCCCACGCCGACTGGATCATCGACCTGGGTCCCGGCGCCGGGCACGACGGCGGCAGCATCGTCTTCGAGGGGCTTCCCGCCGATCTCGTCACCCAGCGCTCGACCCTGACCGGCGTTCACCTGGCGGCGTACGTCCGCTGAGCCCTCGGTGGCCAGGAGGCCCGGGCGGACCACGGTCAGCGCAGGGTGGAAAACCACGCCTGAGAGTGTCGACGAAGGCCGCGGAGGCGTGGTTGTCGTCCAACAGGCTAGCGGGTCCGGATCGCAACCTTGTTGGAGTAGTCAGTTAGCCGGCCCTGGGCCCCGACCGCAATGACGCGGTACTTACCCTGACCCAGCTTCTTGATGATTGCTCGACCAGCAGCAGCGGACTTGACCCTACGAACTACCTTCCAGCCGCGCTGGGTCTGCTTCTGCACCTTGAACACCGTCTTGACCTTCGGCTTGCTCTTGACAACCAGGTCCTTGTGCTTGTTCACGGAAACCTTGACGGAGGTTCGCACCTTGTAGTGCCGACTGGCAGAAGCAGCTAGAGCCCGGTCGCTGCCAGCGTGTGACGCCGAGATAGTGACGCCGTGCTTCAGGTCGGGCAGCTTAACCACCGCGCCGCTCAGGCCGGTCTTGGCCGTATCGCACTTACGGGCACCTGTTACGTCCTCGGTCGAGCAGATAGTAATAAGGAGCCCGACCATCTGGTCACCGTTTGCGATGTGAGCCACGACATTGACCGAGCCAGAAGGTCGCAACGCTCGGCCAGATGGCATCGCGAGAGTAATAGGCCGCGCCACGATGACCGGAACAGGCGTAGGAGCAGGTGCCGGAGGAGTCGGTGCTGGCACTGGAGCAGGTGCCGGAATCGGGGTCGGCTTAGGAGCTGGAACTGGGTCAGTGCGGCAGACTTTATCGAACCCGTACCACCCTACACCCATAGAGTTAAGGGTGTAGTACGCACAGAGGGGCTTAGTATCGACCACCCCGTCACGAGGCGGACAAACACCTTGTGTGTACTCCCACACATCAACGATTAGTCCGTCATTGTTCGACGTTATGTGATTGTACTGGTACAGGCAGATAGTGTTGGAGTCCACACCGCTCGGCTGTGTACACGAGTAGACGCGATCTGATGAGTATCGACACAGGTCGTCGGACTCGAAGCCCTGTAGTCGCGCGCAGTCCACGGGGTAGACCTGACCCCAGCTGTTTGGGCCATCGACGCAAATGTTTAGACTCTGGCCTGGCCGAGGAGGCGGCTCCTCGGCGGTAGGGGCCATTGCCTGGGACGGTAGGGCGACGATCACCATCCCGGTCAGGGCGATGACCAGCGAAGCGAGGACTGAGATACCCCGCGTACTGCGTGTCATGTTGCTCATTGGTCTGTTTCCTTACCGAACCCCCGGTACATCGCGTTGTGCGGTGTCCGGACCCGAATTAAGTCGACCCTCCTGGGCTGACACCTCTCAGTCGGTCGTAGTACCGAGCTCTATCCGTCGTTGTAGGGGCTTTGGTGCAGAACGTCGGCTACGCCTGCATTTGGCGGCGTACGCCCACCGCTTAGAGTTCGCCGATAACTGACATTATGTCAATATGACGACGTGGGGCTCCTCCCAACACGGCGTCAACTGGCCTCCATTGTCGCGTTTCAGCGAAGGTGACCTACTTCCAAGTAACGTGACACCCGTTTCAGCGAAGATGGAACCCCCCGGTGGAGCGGGGACGCCCCCGATGAACAGGTCCGAGGCGTGCAGGGTTCTCGATTCAGGACGGTCCGCGCCGACACAAAGTCCTGCAAATCTAAAGAACGCTAAAGGGAACCTCTCACTAGGTTGACATAACGGCATCGTGCGATGACGGCCCGAGGGTCGATCTCGCGCGGCGTCGTGATCCTCAGTCGTCCAGTCCGAAGGCGGATGTCACTTGCTCGATCGTGAACTGGTTGCGCAGGCGGCAGGCGCTGTTCTGGTTCGCAAACATGCCAGGCTTCCAGAACGCTTGGGACCGGGGCACCGAGTGTTCCCACTTGATCGGCACCACCCACTCAGCGTTGTCGTCGTCGGCGTCGTCGCCCGGGTGGCGGTAGTCACCGACCAGTGGCAGGTCGGCGAGAAGGCGCTCGTCGTCACCGACCTGCACCGTTGCATCCACGAACCGCTTCGCCTCGCCGAGCACGTGTCCAACGCCCACGTAGCCGGTCTTCGGGATGCACGCGAGCACACGCGCGCCGATTGGAAGGTTCTTCATCGTCCCCGAGAACCACCTGCCGCCGCCCGCGGAGACAAACCCGAACTTCTCGGCGTCCTCCCATGAGCGGCCGTTCTCGAACTCCCCGTACGAGACGTACCAGTCGTGGCCATTCCACGGCTCGCGTGACTTCTTCGCCTTACCCGTTCCAGCGGTCGAAGCGGCTGCCGTGTGAGCGTCTTGGTCGACCAGCCAGGTACGAGCCAGATATGAGACCCCGTTGTCCTCGAAGTGCCGGAAGAACACGACGTTGAGGGGCACGCCAAAGTCCTCGTTGAGGAACCGCACGATGCGCTCAGTGGCCGCATCGACCGTTGCGGCCACGATAGTGAGCACCTGGCTCTCGTTGATCTCGTCGGGTGGGGCTTCGCCAAACTCGGCGGCAAAAGCAGCCTCAAAGGCCTCCCCCGGCTTGTACGTCTCGAAGATGTCGACGATCTCTGCCCGACCTAGTGTCGAGACCCAGGAGGCGTAGTCGATGGTCTGGGCCGTGACGTCGCGAGGTGTCTTGTTTCGCTTCAACTCGATGACATGGACGACGCCTTCGGCGTCGACTGCGAGAAGGTCGATGAAGCCGCCGTGCAGTGTCGGCACCTGCCGACCCAACACCAGGAGCCGCTCCCCCAGCATGGACGGGTCGGACTCC
>JARICB010000154.1 GCA_029264225.1 Nocardioides sp.
TCGGACTTCTCCGCCTCGCGGGCCAGGGCACTGTCCTCGTCCTTGCGCCCCGACGACCACACACCGGTGGAGTCGAGGTCGATCTTGTGCACCGTACGGCGCACCGCGGCACGCTTGGAGACATACGTCGGCAGGGTGGTCGGCACCATGTCCCACGCCCCTTCCGCGCGGACCGGCTCCACGACCGGCTCGACGACCGGCCTCGGGTCCTCGAGCGCCTCGACGTCGTCGACGACGGGCGAGTCGACGGTTTCGGGCAGTTCACCGAAACTGCTCACCGGCTGGCTGACCCCCCGGCTGGCGGGCACCGGTGCCGGCACCCGGGTGCCGGAGGCGGCGCGCTCGCCCTTGACCATGACCCGGCAGGCAACCAGCCAGGCCACGAGCAGTCCGGCCGGAAGCGCGACGTAGGGCCAGGCGAGGACGCTGGCAAGCGCCAGTGCGATGACCACGGCATTGCCGAGCGCGATGGCGCCCAGCACGGTGCGGCGCCGCTTGGCGGCCTGGCGGGCAGCCGCGCGACGCACGGCGAAGGGCGGCTGCGCCGCAGGAACGCTGGAGGCCTTGGTCTCCACGCGTGAGGTCGAGGACGCTCGACCGGGCGCCACCACGAGTCGGGCATCGCGGTGGCTGATCGGCTCGCGTCGTGCCAGCACCCGCATCGTCTGGGAGAAGCGGTCGACGGATCGAGCGCTCACCACCTCGTCATGGTGCTTGAGCGCCTTGGGAATGAGGTAGACGGCCCATGCCACCGCCAGTGCTACGAAGATCAGTGCGCTGAAGTCCACAGCCTGAGGTTAGGTTCGATAGTCGACCATGGGGCGGATGTCCATAGGTGTGTCGCAAAACAACTCGTGTGACTCATGAGAATGTCACGAGTCGCAAGGCTCAATGGCCCGAGCGCAGCAGTCGGGCCAGCAACCCCTCGGGACACTCCTCGGCGGTGATCGCGAAGATCCGGTGATCGCGCCAGGCGCCGTCGATGTGGAGGAACCGCGGCGCGTAGCCCACTTCGTGCAGCCCGAGCTTCTCCACCACCCGAAGCGAGTTGGCATTCTCGGGCCGGATGCTGATCTCGATCCGGTGCAGGCCAGCAGTCTCGAAACAGTGGTCGATCACCAGCGCGACCGCAATCGGCATCACGCCCCGGCCGGCGACATCGCGATCGAGCCAATAACCGATCGAGGCGAACTGCGCCGAGCCGCGCACGATGTTGTTCACCGTCACCTGCCCGGCAAACGTCCCCTCGACCTCGACCACGAACGGCAGCGAACGGCCAGACCCGGCGAGCCGCCGCAGGCGGCGGATTACCTGGCTGTAGCTGCCGGACTCGGCCACGCTCACCCCCGGAGGCTGGGTTGCCTCCCAGCGCTGGAGCCAGGCACTGTTACGCGCCCGCGCCTCCCGCCACGCCACGATGTCGCCGCGTTCCAGGGGGCGCAGGACGACCTGCTCGTGGACCAGCCGCGCCGGCCATCCCGGTGCCGTCACGCCGCGCTCAATGGTCACTGCCGATGATCTGTTCCACGGCGTGCCTGATCACCGGGTCGAGCACCGCCAAACCGTCCTTGACACCGCCGCGGGAGCCGGGCAGGTTCACCACGAGCGTCGAACCCGCAACACCGGCCAGACCGCGCGAGAGCATCGCGCTCGGAACGCCGGCCGCGACGCCGTAGGCGCGGATCGCCTCGGCGATGCCGGGCACCTCCCGGTCGAGCAGTGGACGGGTCGCCTCCGGGGTGCGGTCGGTCGGCGTCAGGCCGGTGCCGCCGGTGGTGAGGACGACGCGGGCACCTTCGCCCACCGCCGCGGCGATCGCGAGCCGGACCGGGTCTCCGTCGGGCACGACGACCGGGTCGCCGCACTCGAAGCCGTGCTCACCGAGCCAGGCAGTGATCAGCGGACCGGTCTCGTCGGCATAGACACCGGCAGCCGCCCGGTTGGAGGCGACGACGACGCTGGCCTTCATGTGCGTTTCCAGTCGCCCGATTTGCCGCCCATTTTTGTCTCCACCCGGACGTCGGTAATGACAGCGCCCTTGTCGACGGCCTTGACCATGTCGATGACCGTCAGGGCAGCGATCGAGACTGCCGTCAGGGCTTCCATCTCCACGCCGGTCCGGTCGGTGGTGGCGACCGTGGCCACGATCTCGACGGACTCCTCGGTCACGGTCAGGTCGAGGGTCACCGACGAGAGGGCCAGCGGATGGCACAGCGGGATCAGCGACGGGGTCTGCTTGGCACCCATGATCCCGGCCAGCCGAGCCACCGCAAGGGTGTCTCCCTTGGGCACACCGGCGCCACGGAGCAGATCGATCACGGCCGGCGAGACCAACACCCGGCCCGAGGCGGACGCCGTACGGGCCGTCACCGCCTTGCCAGACACGTCGACCATGCGCGCGGCCCCGGCCTCGTCGATGTGTGAGAACGATGTCATCAGAACTCCTCGTCGAGCTTGAGCACCTGCACCATGTCACCGGCGGTCAGGGCCGTCGTCTCGGGCGGTACGACGATGAGCGCATTGCTCGCCGCCAGGTCGCCCAGCAGGTGTGAGCCGTGGCCGCCGACCGGGGAGACGAAGGCGCCGCCGCGATCTGCGTCCCAGGCGGCGCGGACCAACTGTTGCTTGCCGGCCGGCGAGGACAGCGAATGGGTCAGCCTGGCACGTGACAGCGGCCGGGAGTAGGGCAGCTTGCCCATCATCCGGCGGATCGCGGGCACTACGAAGGTCTCGAACGAGACGTAGGCCGAGACCGGGTTGCCCGGCAGCGTGAAGATCGGGGTCTGGTCATCCCCTACGGTGCCGAAACCCTGCGGCTTGCCGGGCTGCATCGCTACCTGGCCGAACCACACCGACCCGAGTGACGACAGCGCCTCCTTGACCACGTCGAAGTCGCCCTCGCTGACACCGCCACTCGTGACGACCAGGTCGGCACGCACCAACTGGTCGCTGAGCGCATCGGTAAAGGTGCGCGGATCATCGGCAACGATGCCGACCCGGTAGGCGATCGCCCCGGCAGCGCGCGCGGCGGCCGCCAGCAGGTAGGAGTTTCCGTCGTAGATCGAGTCGTGACCCAAGGTGGCACCGGGCTCGCGCAGCTCCGAGCCGGTCGAGATGACCACCACCCGGGGCCGTGGTCGACAGCGCACCGTGGCCCGCCCGACAGCGGCCAACAGACCCAGGTGGCGGGGTCCGAGCACGGTGCCGTGCTCGAGCAGGTGGTCGCCGGCGGCGACGTCGTCTCCGGCCACCCGGATGTGCTGGTGAAGCGTGGGCGCCTTGGTGATCCGCACCTGGGCG
>JARICB010000187.1 GCA_029264225.1 Nocardioides sp.
AGCCGTCGACCGTGGATCGACAGGGGCTTTCGTTCTGAGCGCGCCCCCTTCGTCAACCTGGCTGATCAACTCCGAGAGCTCCTCGAGCTGCAGGAACGAGGGTTGCTCTCGGCCGATGAGCTGGCCAGCCAACAAAGCAAATTGTTGCCGCACTCCGCCCCGCGCGCTCCCTGATCCGGGGCCACCCCCGTCAGGGTGGTGCCGCACCACCCGGATCGCTGGAACTCTCCCAAGCCTCAGACGGCGATCTACCTGGAGCGGAGCGCAAGCATGTCGAGTGCGAGTAGCGAAGGTCGACGCTGGTTAGCGGGGGAGGTGTCGGCCAGGGGGAGTCGCGCGGCGCAACGCCCGAGCCGACTCGACCGCGTCGGCGCGAGAGTTCACCTCCAACTTGCGGTAGATGCTGCGCACGTGGAACTTCAAGGTGTTGAGGGAGACATAGAGCTCGTCGGCGATCTCGCGCAGCGTAAGACGGCTCGGTAGCAACCGGAGCACCTCCCGTTCACGTTCGGTCAGCTCATCGATCAGTACATAGGTGCCGACTGGCATCTGGGGCTCGGCTGCTGCGAGCCGGCGCCACCGGTCAACCCACGCCTGCGGGGCATTCCACGCACCCCGCTCGACAAGTTCGATGACGGCTGGTCCTTCATCCACCACGGTCTGCACGATGCCGGCTGCGGCAGCGGCACCGATCGCGGCGGCTGCGGCCTTGTCGGCGGCGTCTCGCGAAGGATCGGCTCTGGCGCGCAGCAGGTCGCGAATGACCTGATGTCGGACACACCGCGGGTCGACAGACTCAAGTTGGTTCAGTGCCTCTTGCGGCTCACCGGAGGCCACGTTGACTCGCGCTTGACTGAGCGGTTGCCAGAAATCGTCCTCGATTTCGTCAACCCATCTCTGCGCCAGAGCAAGGTCATTCTCTGCCAGCGCGAGCCGGGTGCCGAGCGTCGCCAGCCGTGACCTGGCGTCGACGCCGCGCAACTCGAGGGCCAGCCAATCCTCCAGTTCGACGAAGGTCCCGCGTGCGCGTCCCAGATCGCCAAGCGCCAAGTAGTGCTCGGCCAGAGCAACGCCGGCGAAGGCTCGTGAGTAGGTGACAGGACCGGTAGCGGACCCGATCAGCGCGATCAGTTCCGCCGCAGCGCGCCCGTCCCCAAGTTCGCGCCTCGCCAGTGCCTCGGCGAGGCTGATCTCCGCACGGAGGATCGTCATGTTCGCGACATCGGCAACGCGGCGTACCCCGGCCGCAACTCGGACCGCGTCGATCGGGCGACCCGCCAGAGCCAGACCGAGTGCGCGCGTCCCCTCGAAGGCGACCTGGCGCTCCGCATCACTTGCCAACGTGCTGCGGACCTCATCGACCTCATCGCTGGCGTCATCCCACGAATCCGACAGCGCGATCCCACGGGCGACCAGGTTCCAGGCGAAGCGCCCGACAGCGTCGTGGCGAAAGCCGCTCACGCGGCGAGCCAGCGACTCCGCAACCTTTACCCGACCTTGGCCCCAATCACCGGTGAGCGTCAGCGCCACCGCCTCGAGCATGGCCAACCTCGCCCGCACACCGGAGTCGACTTCGGCCGATTCGGCGGCCAGCGAGGCTTGGCTGACCGCGTCCACGTACCCGGCGACATCAACCAGCATGTGACACCACGCGTACTGCATCATCGCGGTGATATCGGAAGTTGCCACGGTGATCGGGATGCTTCCCATCACCCGTCG
This sequence comes from Nocardioides sp., assembly GCA_029264225.1. Lineage (GTDB taxonomy): Bacteria > Actinomycetota > Actinomycetes > Propionibacteriales > Nocardioidaceae > Nocardioides. The sequence goes on from JARICB010000187.1 coordinate 1,720, forward strand.
AATCGTTGCCTCACGGCCAGTGTCGTAGAGCACCGCCGCGTTCGCAGAAAGGAGCCGCAGCGCCTCCTGTGGCAGTTCCGCAGCGAGCCAGTGATCGAGTGCTGCGGTGAGTTCACCGGCCTCTTCGAACCATCTGGCTGCCCGAGCGTGCTGCGCGATGAGCCGCTGGGGGGCAAGGGTCTCCAATTCGTTGCGGAGCATTCGTCGCACCAGGGAGTGGACCTCGTACCAGGCGTGGGCGTCCAACTGTTGGATGAACAGGCCCCGGCTTTCGGCTCTGAACAGGTCGTCGGTCGCTCCGGCCCGCCCGGTCAGCGCTTCTGCCAGGCTTGGGTTGATGCGATCCACCACGCAGGTGTCCAGGAGTGTGTCGATGACCGCTGGATCCTCGGCGTCGAACACCTCGCGCCATATGTAGTGGTCGACGATGCGGTCGTGCTCGCCCCAGGGTGAGTCATTGCCTGTTTGCGCCCACGTCGAGCGAGCCGCGAGAGCGCTCAACTGAAGTGCTGCAGCCCAGCCGTCTGAGCGCTCGGTGGCACGTGCGATGTCGTCGTCAGGCATCGCTGGCGCCAGCCGGGTCAGCATCTCAACAGCTTCCGGTTGCGAGAACCGCAACTCTTGGAACCGCACCTGCGCGAGTTGACCGCGAGCCTGCAACCTCTCGACGGGAAGTTCCGGAACCCGCCGACTGAGCAGGAGCATCACAAACCTGTCAGGCATTCGATCGATCAGAGACTTGAGCGAACGCATGATCTCGATATTGCTGTCGACCAGGTGCAGGTCGTCGATCACGAGTCGCACCACTGGGTGATCACCCGCGCCGAATGCCGCCGAGAGGGACTGCACTGCATCGGCCACTCCATGGGGTTGCCTGAGCAGGTTCAGCGCTTCGGTGCCCAATCCCGGCACACTCTCATCGAGGGCCCTCATCACTCCCGTCCAGAAGGCAACGACGTCGTCGTCAGAATCTTCGAGAGCCAGCCATGCTTTCGCGCCACCTTCTTGCGCGAGCCACTGCGTGGCCAGAGCCGTCTTTCCCGAGCCGGCGGGTGCGGCCACGAGTATGACTGGGGACTTGGCGAGTTCGGTAAGTAGATTCGTCAGGCGATCCCGCTCCACGAAGTGGGCCGAGGGAGAACGCACGAGGATCTTTCCCCCGAAGTAGGACGAAACCCTGGAAACGCTACGAACACGTGCGCCACGACCCGTGCTCGGCGCCACCGTTGCCCCATCCCTCGACCAATATGATTTTGCACACTACTCGTTTGACGGGTCCAGTGGCTGCCGCCTCTGAGCCTGGATCGCGGTCGGGGGTTGTACGACCAGACCAGGGACCCGGGATTGAGGCCCACCCCGCAAGGGGTGGTCACCAACTACCCCACCCGCTGGGAACGTGATGACCTCAACGATCCACTGGGCCGTAGGCCACGAGGTAGGGAGAATCATGGGCGAGCTTGCGGTAGGACCGATCGACTATCTGGCCCTTGAGTTCCCCACGGCCGAGTTGAACGGTGACGGCCTTGCCATCCTCGTGGATCTCGTTGACCGTGGCGTGATCCGCGTCCTGGACTTCAGGTTCGCGGTGGCGCACGAGGGCGGGGCCTTTACCGCCGTTGCCCTCAGCGATCTCGACGGCGACGGCGACTTGGACCTCGCAGTGTTCGAGGGAGTCGAGTCCGGATTGCTAGACGACGACGACCTGGGGCAGGCCGTTGCCCTGGTGGAGCCCGGCCAGGGGGTCGCCTTGCTGGTGTACGAGAACACGTGGGCTGGACCGTTCGTGGCGGCCATGAACCGGGTCGGGGCCGATGTCATCGCGAGCGGTCGGATACCGGCCGTGGATGTGGTGGCCGCACTCGATGCCCTCGAAGGCGACGCCTGACGATGCGAGACAAGCAAACATCGACCACAGAAACGTAGGGAGAATCTGGACATGGGACTTATCGGTGGAATGGCCCGCACAGCGGTGGTCGCGGGAACAGCGACGGCGGTATCGAACCGGGTCTCACGTCGCCAGGCGAACCGCTGGGCAGTCAACGAGCAGCAATACGAACAGCAGCCTGCCTATCAGCAACCCACCTACGAGCAGGCACCGCCTCCGCCTCCGCCGCCGGCAGGGTCCCCGACACCGGTGGACGTGGTCGGACAGTTGAAGGCGCTCGGGGAACTGCGAGACTCAGGCGTGCTGACCGAAGCGGAGTTCGCGGCACAGAAGGCCAAGGTCTTGGCGCAGTAGCGGCGTATCCGGCGATCTGGTCGCCGTACGAGCGACCTGATTCATCCGGCGAATTCCTGGCGCCGATTCGACTGCGACGCCCACCGTTCAGGGGTGATGCGTCACCACGCCCGCCCTGAGCACGATCACTATCGCGCAGTACAGAAGCATCTGAGCACGCTCGTCGATGATTTGGAAGGGCCTCAACCATGGACTCGATAACCGGTGATTTCGGACAAGTTCTCCTCTGGAGCTTCTGGTTCTTCATCTGGATCTCGGCACTGATGGTGTGGATTCGTTGCCTGTTCGACCTTTTCGGCGACCACACGCTGAGCGGATGGGCAAAAGCGGGGTGGGCGCTGCTGCTGGTCTTCGTCCCGTGGATCGGCGCATTCATCTACTTGATCGCTCGCGGCAAGAGCATGGGGGAGCGCCAGATGTCCGCCATACGAGAGCAGCAGGCCGCGCAAGACCGATACATCCAGCAGGTCGCCGGCACGGCTACTCCAGCAGACCAGATCGTCAGCGCGAAAGCACTGCTCGACGCGGGCGACATCAACCAAGCGGAGTTCGAAGCACTGAAGGCCAAAGCCCTGATCTGAGTCGCAATCAGCGATTCGGCCTGGTCACCATCCCGAAACCACGTGGCAACTGTCCTTCCGGCCGGGAGCGCCCAACGAGCGCGACCGCGCCGCGGCCGGGGTGCTGCTTGTCGTGGCGGCGTCCTTCGACATCCATCGGAGACTGTCTGCTCCTGCCCAGGACGAGGTCTTCACTGGGGGCCCCGAATACAGGCTGCGGAGGGTGCGATCTCGGCGCGATTGGGACCTCTCGATGCCGGTGGTGCGTATCGACGATGGCCAGTGCGGAGCATCTTCAATTTAGGCTGGTTCATTGCATCGAACGATGCATGAAGCGACTTGGAGGACACACTGAGCACCGCAATTCCGGGCACGCCTGCAGGTCAGCGCACCGACACCCCGAAGCCGTGGCCGCAGGCGGTCCTGTGGGACATGGACGGAACGCTGGTCGACACCGAGCCCTACTGGATCGCCACGGAGTTCGCGCTGGCGGAGAAGTACGGCGGCACCTGGTCGAACGAGCATGCGCTCAACCTGGTCGGCAACGCGCTGCTCGAGTCCGGCCGCTACATCCGCGAGCACATGGGCATCGACCGCACCCCCGATGAGATCGTCGAGGAACTGCTCGACGGTGTCGTTGCCCTGGTGCGCGAAGAGGTCCCGTGGCGTCCCGGTGCCGTTGAGTTGCTCGAAGATCTGCGCGCCAACACAGTGCCGTGTGCGCTCGTGACGATGTCGTGGCAACGTTTCGTTGCCCCCATCCTCGAACACTTGCCAGCCGACACGTTCGCCACGATCGTGACCGGCGATCGGGTCGAGTTCGGCAAACCACACCCCGAGCCCTACTTGACCGCTGCCTCAGCACTCGGTCTGGACCCGGGGGAGTGCGTCGCGATCGAAGACTCCAACACCGGCGCGAAGTCCGCGGAGAGTGCCGGCTGCGTGGTGCTCTGCGTGCCCCACCATGTGCCCATCCTCGAAGGCGACCGGCGAGTGTTCGCCGACACCCTGGACGGTCTCGACACGGTTTCGCTCGCTATCCTCACGTCCAAGTTCTAGTCACGGTCCGGCCACAGACTGCCGTGGCGGGTGGCGGCGTCGACACTCGGCGCAGTACGTTCGGGAACCGATAGTGAACACGCGCGTCCGGTGATCGGACGCCCGACGGCGAGGGGCATCATGCGTCCAAAGAAACGTTCCACCCATCTGCTTGCGTTCGGGGTGACGGTCGCGATGATCGGCGCGCTGAGCGCCTGCGGCGGCGACACTGGCGACAGCAGTGACAGCGGGTCGGGCAGCAGCGCCGACTCGTGGATCCTCGGCACCACCGAGTCAGTGACGTCCATGGACCCCGCGGGTTCTTACGACTTCGGCTCGTGGAACATGCAATACAACATCTTCGAGCAGCTGATGGAGATCCCCGCCGGGGAGAGCGACCCGCAGCCCCAGGCAGCGAACTGCGACTACGACGACCCGCAGACCATCACCTGCACGCTGGAGGAGGGCCACACCTTCTCCAACGGCAACGAGCTGACGTCCTCCGACGTGAAGTTCTCGCTCCAGCGCAACATCGAGATCGCCAACCCCAACGGCTCCTCGGTGCTGCTGGGTCAGCTCAGCAACGGCGATGAGAAGAAGCCGGCGTTGGCGCAGGGTGCCATCGAGACCCCTGACGACCTGACGGTGGTCTTCCACCTCAACCAGCCCGACACCACGTTCCTCAAGCTGCTCTCGACGGCGACCACGTCGATCGTCGACGAGGAGACCTTCCCCGCCGACGAGCTGCTCGGTGACAGTGACGTCATCGGTTCGGGCCCGTACACGCTCGCCAAGTACACGCCCGGCGAGCAGGCGGCACTGGTGGCCAACGAGACCTACCAGGGCCCGCACGAGCCCGCGAGTCAGAAGATCTTCGTCCAATACCTCTCCGAGCCGTCCGTGCTCAAGACTGCGGTCGAGAACGGCGAGGTCGACGTGGCCTGGCGCACCCTGAGCCCAACGGATCTCAACGACCTGGAGAGCGGCGGCAAGGTCGACGTGCTCAAGGGCGAAGGCTCTGAGTTCCGCTACTGGGTCTGGCAGTTCGGCACCGAGGTCGGCAAGGACCAGGCGATCCGCCAGTCCGTTGCCCAGCTCATCGACCGGGATGCCATCGCTCAGGACGCCTACGACGGCACGGTCACACCCTCCTACTCCATCGTCCCGCCCGGCTTCGGCGGCCAGAAGGACTCCTTCGAGGAGAAGTACGGCGAGCCGAGCGTCGATGCGGCCAAGAAGATCCTCGATGACGCCGGAGTCAAGACGCCGGTCGACATCACCATCGGCTATACCCCGACCCACTACGGGCCCAACGCGGTCGACGAGGCCACCGAGCTCGCTTCGCAGTTGAATGACAGCGGACTGTTCACGGTCAAGACCGAGGACGCCGAATGGGAGGAGTACCAGACCCTTTACAAGGAGAACGCGTACGACCTGTTCATCCTGGGTTGGTACCCCGACATCCTGGATGCCGACAACTACCTCACGCCGTTCATCCGCGACGGTGGCTTCTACGCCAACGGCTA
>JARICB010000191.1 GCA_029264225.1 Nocardioides sp.
TGGAACCAGGGTGCGCTGCGACGCGGGGCCACGGCGGTGCTCCGGGTCAAGAACGAAGCCGACTCGATGAAGTTCGTGCTCCCGCCGCTGCTGCGTGCGTGCGACGCCGTACTCCTCGTGGACAACAACTCCGACGACGGCACCGGCGACGCGGCGCTGGCCGTGGCCGCCGAGCACGAACTGGCGCACAAGTTCACGCTGAAGCACTACCCCTTCGCCGTGGCGCGAGCCGGCGCTGAGCACCTTGCCGTACCCGAGCGGAGCGTCCACTCCCTCGCCTACTTCTACAACTGGTGCTTCTCCCACGTGCGCACCCGCTACTCGTGGAAGTGGGACGGCGACATGGTGCTCACGACCGAGGGCGAAGTGTCGCTGGGCGACCTCTCCTGGCAGGTCGGCAGCGCCGACGCCGTGATCCGGATCCCGCGCCACGGGCTCTACATCGAGTCGGATCGGCGCGCGTTCCTCGACCTCGGGCTGCGCAACATCGAGGAGTGGGGCTTCCCGATGACCCCCGACTTCGTCTATTCCAAGGCGCCGGAGTGGGAGATCCGCACCACCCCCGACGAGATTCGCCAGTTCGCACTGCCGCAGGGGTTGGTCGTGGAGCTGAAGTATCTCGACGGCGACGAGTTCGCCCACTGGACGAACCCGGAGTCGTTCGCCACCAGCGTGCGCAACCGCCGCAAGCGTCGCGAGTGGCTGGTCTTCAACGCCCTCAACAATGGTGAGATCCCGGAGGGGGTCACCGAGATCAATGCTCCCGAGGGCGAACACGTGGTTGATTTCGTGACCCACACCTGGCTGCCCCGCGCCCCCCGGCCGTTCATCGTCGACGACCCGGACCACGCGAAGTTGCACCTGCGCGCCTGACCCCCGCATCCTCCCTTTGGAGATAGTCCGTGACGTTTAACAGGTGTTGGATCGTTCCAGCACCTGTTAAACGTCACGGACTATCTGTTTTGGCGGGCGGGGAAAGGGACACGAAAGGGGCGGGAAGTTCGAGTTTCGGCCTCCATGTTGGCCACGTCACACTCGTTCGTGGTTCCCACGCGGGAATCGGCAGGCGTAGCCTCCCTGTTGTACAGGTCGAGCACCAAGAATCGAGCACCAAGTCCGGTACCCATTCCGGCCCCGTCCAGGGGCGGTCGGCGGGACTGGAACGAAAGGGTTCGTGTGATGACACACTTCCGTGTGGGCGTGGTCGGCGCTGGACGCGTCGGCGCAGTGCTCGCTGCGGCCCTGCGCGCTGCCGGCCACGAGATCGTCGCGGCCGCCGGGGAGTCCGACGCATCCCGTGGTCGCATCGAGGCGTTGTTGCCCGGTACGCCGGTGCTCAAGCCGAGCGAGGCTGCGCGGGCTGCCGACCTGTTGCTCCTGACCGTGCCCGACGACATGCTGGCCAACGTCGTGGCCATGCTCAGTGCGAGCGGCGCCATCCACGAGGGGCAGTACGTCGTCCACACCAGCGGTGCGCACGGTCTGGCGATCCTTGCCGACGCGGCCGCCGTCGGCGCCCGACCCATCGCGATGCACCCGGCCATGACGTTCACCGGCACCGAGATCGACCTGCCCAGGCTCCACGATGCGATCTTCGGTCTCACGGCCGACGCCGCCGAGCGGGCCGTCGCCGAACAGTTGGTCGCCGACCTCGGCGGTCGCCCGATGTGGGTCCCCGAAGACAAGCGCACGCTCTACCACGCGGGGCTGGCCCACGGGGCCAATCACTTGGTCACCTTGGTGACCCAGGCGATGGAGGTGCTCGCTGCGGCGGGTGCCGACGATCCAGCCGCCACTCTGCGACCGCTGCTCAACGCCGCCCTCGACAACGCGCTCGACCAGGGTGACAGTGCACTGACCGGCCCGATCGTGCGCGGCGACGTGGAGACGGTCCGGGCCCACCTGGTGGAGATCACCGCCAATGCCCCGCACACGGTCCGCTCCTACCTCGCCCTGGCACGTGCCACGCTCGACCGGGTCGTCACCGACGGCCGGCTGTTGCCGATCCGAGCCGCGAAGATGTTGCAGATCCTCGACGACGCCTCGACCGACCTGCTGGCTGGCTCCACTCGCCCGATCGCCACCGACCGCGGCTTTGCGCGCCACACCAACGCAGGACGCCGCCGCCGATGACGACTGCCCCCACCCTCGCGGCGACCCGCGAGGAGTTGGCTGGCCTGCTCGCGCACCGCAGAGCCGCAGGCGCTCGGGTCGGCTTCGTGCCGACGATGGGTGCGCTGCACGCAGGTCACGCCAGCCTCATGCGCGAAGCGGCCAACCATGCCGACCTGGTCGTGGTCAGCATCTTCGTCAACCCGATGCAGTTCGGGCCGACCGAGGATCTCGAGCGCTACCCACGCACCCTCGACGCAGATCTGGGCCTCTGCTCCGACAACGGCGTGCCACTGGTCTTCGCTCCCGCCGTGGAGGAGGTCTACCCCGACGGCTTCAGCCATGACGGCATCCGCGAGCGCGTCACGGTGCAGCCCGGCACCCTGGCCACGATTCTCGACGGGGAGTCCCGCCCCGGCCACTTCGACGGGGTGCTGACCGTCGTCGCCAAGCTGTTCGGGCTGGTCCAGCCCGACGTCGCGGTCTTCGGCCAGAAGGACTACCAACAGCTCGCCCTCATCCGGGCCATGGTGCGTGACCTCTGCCAGCCGGTCGAGATCATCGGCGCCGAGACCATGCGCGAGCCGGACGGGCTCGCCATGTCGAGCCGCAACCGCTACCTCGACCCCGCGCAGCGCGCGGCCGCAACCGTCCTCAACCGGGCGCTGCGAGCGGCGCAGGAGCAGGCGGCGTACGGCGTCGAGCAGGCACGCTCGGCGGCGATGAGCGAACTCAGCAGCGAGCCGAGCCTCGACCTCGACTACCTGGCGCTGACCGGCACCGACCTGGGTAAGGCGCCGGAGAACGGCGAAGGCCGGATCCTGGTCGCTGCCCGATTCGGCAGCACCCGGCTGATCGACAACATGAGCATCACTTTCGCCACACCGGCGGGCACCGCGCGGGCGGGCTCGACCACCACTGAAAGGAGCAGCTGATGCTGCGCACCATGATGAAGTCCAAGATCCACCGCGCGACCGTGACCCAGGCCGACCTGCACTACGTCGGTTCGGTCACCGTGGACGAGGACCTGCTCGACGCCGCCGACCTGCTGTCCGGTGAGCTCGTGCACATCGTCGACGTCACGAACGGTGCCCGACTCGAGACGTACACGATCGCGGGCGAGCGGGGTTCCGGGGTGATCGGCATCAACGGCGCCGCCGCGCGACTCGTGCACCCCGGCGACACGGTGATCCTGATCGCCTACGGGCAGATGGACACCGCGGAGGCCAAGGACTACCAGCCGGCGGTGGTGTTCGTCGACGCTGACAACCACGACATGGCCACCGGCTACGACCCGGCCGCGACCGTCGGAGATCCGACGCTGACCCGCGGCGACTTCCTCGCCCGCTAACCTCCCAAGATGAGCGCAGCGTCGTCCCCGCGGGTCCCGCAGCGACTTACCGCGCCCGGACCCGGCTGGAGTACGCGTGCCGACGTCGTGGTGATCGGTTCGGGAATCGCCGGCCTGACGGCTGCGCTGCGCATCCACGCGGCCGATCGCAGCCTCAAACTGTTGGTCGTCACCAAGGACGTACTCAACGCCGGCTCGACGCAGTGGGCCCAGGGTGGGATCGCGGCCGCGCTGGGGCCCGGTGACACCCCCGAGGAACATCTCTACGACACCCTCGTTGCGGGCGCCGGTGCCTGCGACGTCGACGCCGTGCGCGCGCTCGTGACCGAAGGTCCGGATGCTGTGCACGAGTTGATTGCGCTGGGCACGATCTTCGACCAGCACGACGGCGAGTTGTCCCTGACCCGCGAGGGCGGCCACCACCGCGACCGGATCGCCCACGCGGGCGGCGACGCGACGGGCGCGGAGATCCAGCGTGCCCTTATCGCTGCCATCCACGGGGCACCCGAGATCGAGGTCATCCAGCACGCCCTGGCCGTGGATCTTCTGCTTGCCGACGACGGCGGCGTGGCCGGTGTGACGCTGCACGTGCTCGGGGAGGGGCAGCGCGATGGCGTCGGTGCCGCCCACTGTCGAGCCGTCGTGCTCGCCAGCGGTGGCCTCGGGCAGGTCTTCTCCCAGTCGACGAACCCGAGTGTGTCCACCGGTGACGGCATGGCGATCGCGCTGCGGGCCGGGGCCGCGCTGCGCGACCTGGAATACGTCCAGTTCCACCCGACGGTGATGTATCTGGGCCCCGACTCCCAGGGCCAGCAGCCACTCATCTCCGAGGCCGTCCGGGGCGAGGGCGCGTTTCTCGTCGACTTCGAGGGCGAACGTTTCATGCAGGGCCAGCACGAGCTCGCCGACCTGGCGCCGCGCGACGTGGTCGCCAAGGCGATCACCCGCCGGATGCTCGAGACCCACCAGCCGCACATGTGGCTCGACGCCCGCCACCTGGGTGCCGAGTTCTGGCAGAAACGCTTCCCGACCATCCTGGCCGTCTGTCGCGCGCACGGCGTCGACCCG
>JARICB010000221.1 GCA_029264225.1 Nocardioides sp.
GACGCAGGAGTGGTGGAGCGGGCCCGGAGCATCGCGGCCACGACCGGAGGTTCGATCACCCTCGAGCGCGACCCGGCCATCGCGGTGGCCGGGGCGCAGGTGGTGGTCACCGACACCTGGGTCTCGATGGGACGTGAGGAGGAGGTCGCCGAACGGCTGCGCCTCTTCACGCCCTACGCAGTCACCGCCGGGCTGCTCGACCACGCCGACCCGGATGCGGTCGTGCTGCACTGTCTGCCGGCCTACCGAGGCACCGAGATCAGTGCCGAGGTCATCGACGGCCCGCGCAGTCTCGTCTGGGACGAGGCCGAGAACCGGCGTCACGCCCAGAAGGCCGTCATGGCCTGGCTCCAGGGCGTCCGATGACCGGGCCAGTGCGCGGCGGCGTGAGCAGCGCGGTGCGACCGGCCACCAAGCCGGCTCGGCAGCAGCGCATCATCGACCTGGTGACACATCAGGAGGTGCGCTCGCAGACCGAACTGGTCGAACTGCTCGCCCAGCACGGCGTGCATGTCACCCAGGCCACCCTGAGCCGCGACCTGGTCGAGCTCGACGCGATCAAGGTCCGCACCAGCAGCGGTGCCCTCGCCTACGCCGTACCCGCTGAAGGAGGCGACCGGTCGCACACCTCCGGCGGCGAGACTGCCGCCGGCCGGGAGCGACTCGCCCGGCTGTGCGGCGAACTGCTCGTCAGCGCCGAGGCCAGCGCCAACCTCGTCATCCTGCGCACCCCTCCCGGTGCTGCCCAGTTCCTGGCCAGTGCCTTCGACAAGGCCGAGCTCGTCGACGTGCTCGGCACCATCGCCGGCGACGACACCGTGCTCGTCATCGGCCGTGACCCGCTCGGCGGCAACGCCCTCGCGGACCGTTTTCTCAATCTCGCAAACCACCAGACAAAGGACGAAACCTCGTGAGCAAGGTCCTGACCTCACTTCCCATCGGCGAGCGGGTCGGCATCGCCTTCTCCGGCGGCCTCGACACCTCCGTGGCGGTCGCCTGGATGCGTGACAAGGGCGCTGTGCCGTGCACCTACACCGCCGACATCGGCCAGTACGACGAGCCGGACATCTCGGGTGTCCCGGACCGCGCGATGCAGTACGGCGCCGAGCTTGCCCGCGCCGTCGACTGCCGTGCCTCACTGGTGGAGGAAGGGCTCGCGGCCCTCGCCTGCGGCGCCTTCCACATCCGTTCGGGCAGCCGGGCCTACTTCAACACCACGCCCCTGGGTCGTGCCGTCACCGGCACCATGCTGGTCCGGGCGATGCACGAGGACGGCGTCGACATCTGGGGCGACGGGTCGACCTTCAAGGGCAACGACATCGAGCGCTTCTACCGCTACGGGCTGCTGGCGAACCCGTCTCTGCGCATCTACAAGCCGTGGCTGGATGCAGACTTCGTCCACGAACTCGGCGGCCGCCACGAGATGAGCGCCTGGCTGAGCGACCACGGCCTGCCGTATCGCGACAGCCAGGAGAAGGCCTACTCGACCGACGCGAACATCTGGGGTGCCACCCACGAGGCCAAGATGCTCGAGCACCTCGACGTCTCCCTGGAGACGGTGCAGCCGATCATGGGGGTGAAGTTCTGGGACCCGTCGGTCGTCATCGAGACCGAGGACGTCACGATCCGCTTCGAGCAGGGCCGACCGGTGGCCATCAACGGCTTGCGCTACGACGACCCGGTCGCGCTGGTGCACGAGGCCAACACCATCGGTGGTCGCCACGGGCTCGGCATGTCCGACCAGATCGAGAACCGGATCATCGAGGCCAAGTCGCGCGGTATCTATGAGGCGCCGGCCATGGCCCTGCTGTGGATCGCCTACGAGCGTTTGATCAATGCCATTCACAACGAGGACACGGTCGCGCAGTATCACAACGAGGGTCGCAAGCTCGGTCGGCTTCTCTACGAGGGCCGCTGGCTGGACCCGCAGGCGTTGATGATCCGCGAGTCCATCCAGCGGTGGATCGCTTCCCTGATCACCGGCGAGGTGACGTTGCGGCTGCGCCGGGGCGAGGACTACACGATCCTTCGCACCGAAGGCCCCGCGTTCTCCTACCACCCCGACAAGCTGTCGATGGAGCGCACCGAGAATGCCGCGTTCGGTCCCAACGACCGAATCGGTCAGCTGACGATGCGCAACCTCGACATCGCAGATTCGCGCGCCAAGCTGGAGTTGTACGCCGCCCAGCCGCTCGACCAGGGGCAGGTGCTCGTGGAGAACGGCACCCTGTTCGGGGAGATCGAAGCTGGTGGCTCCGACCAGATCGCCGACAATCCGTCCGCGGCCACCGACGCAGACGTGGTCCTGGACAATGCCGCCATGGAGTTCGGGACCGACTGATGAGTGAGAAGAGCACCACCAACGAAGGTGCGCTGTGGGGCGGTCGGTTCGCCTCCGGGCCGTCACCGGAGCTCGAGGCGCTGTCGCGCTCGACCCACTTCGACTGGCGGCTCGCGCTCTACGACCTGGCTGGGTCGCACGCGCACGCCAAGGCGCTGGGGGTGGCCGGCCTGCTGACTCCCGACGACGAGGCCGAGGTGCATCGCGGCCTCGACGCCCTCGCCGAGCGCTTCACCGACGGCGTCCTGCTGCCGGGACCGGGTGACGAAGACGTGCACGGCGCGCTGGAGCGACTGCTGCTCGACGAGGTGGGAAGCGAGGTCGGTGGTCGGCTCCGTGCGGGCCGTTCACGCAACGATCAGATCGCCACGCTCTTCCGGTCCTACCTGCTCGATCACGCGCGCATCATCGCCGCGCAGGTGCTCGACCTGGTCGACGTACTCGCTACCCAGGCGCGCGACCATCTCGACGTGATCATGCCGGGGCGTACTCACCTCCAACACGCCCAGCCGGTGCTGCTCTCGCACCACCTGCTGGCGCACGCGTGGCCGTTGCTGCGCGACGTGTCCCGACTGGAGGACTGGTGCAAGCGGACCGCGAAGGAGTCGCCCTACGGCGCGGGCGCCCTCGCCGGTTCGTCGCTGGGTCTCGACCCGCAGTTGGTCGCGAGCGAACTCGGCTTCGAGGGGTCGAGTCCCAACTCGATCGATGGCACCGCAGCTCGTGACTTCGTTGCGGAGTTCGCGTTCGTGACGGCGATGATCGGCATCGACATCTCGCGTCTGGCCGAAGAAGTGATCCTGTGGTCGACGCGGGAGTTCGACTTCGTGACCCTGCATGACTCCTGGTCCACCGGGTCGAGCATCATGCCGCAGAAGAAGAACCCCGACATCGCGGAGCTGGCGCGTGGCAAGGCAGGACGACTGGTCGGCAACCTGGCCGGTCTGCTCACCACCCTCAAGGCGTTGCCGCTGGCCTACAACCGCGATCTCCAGGAGGACAAGGAGCCGGTCTTCGACTCCGTCGACACCCTCGAGGTGCTGCTCCCGGCCTTCACCGGGATGATCGCCACCCTCACCTTCAATGCTGCGCGAATGGCCGAGCTGGCGCCGCAGGGCTTCTCCCTGGCCACCGATGTGGCCGAGTGGCTGGTGCGCGAAGGCGTGCCGTTCCGGGTGGCCCACGAGGTGGCCGGTGCGGCAGTGCGCCGCTGTGAGGAACTGGGCTGCGACCTGCCCGACCTCACCGACGACCAGTTGGCCGATCTGTCACCCCACTTGCAACCAGGAGTCCGCGACGTCCTGAGCGTCGAAGGCTCCGTCTCCTCGCGCACCGGGCGCGGTGGTACGGCGCCCGTCAGGGTGCGCGAACAGCTCGCCGAACTGGCCGGCGAAGTGACTCACCGCCGTGAGTACCTCGCCTGAGCTGGACCGACTCCTCGCGGGGCCGGTCCTCGAGACCGCCCCGCGGTTGCTCGGCGCGGTGGTGCGCTGCGGGCAGGTCGCCGTTCGCCTTACCGAGGTGGAGGCCTACGACGGTGCCAACGATCCCGGTTCGCACGCCTTTCGAGGCCAGACCGCCCGCAACGCCACGATGTTCGGCCCGCCCGGCCACCTCTACGTCTACTTCACCTACGGCATGCACCACTGCGCCAACATCGCCTGTGGTGAATCCGGTACGGCGGCCGGGATCCTGCTGCGAGCCGGCGAAGTCATCGAGGGTCTCGATGTCGCACGAGCGCGTCGCCCGGGCTCGTCCGATCGCGACCTCGCCCGTGGCCCGGCCCGATTGTGTCGCGCGCTCGACATCGATCGTGGCGATGACGGGGGAGACGTGCACCACGGGCGGGTACGCCTCGAGCTCGGCCCGGCGCCCGATCCGCAGCGGGTCTCGATCGGTCCACGGGTTGGCCTACGAGACGCAGCAGATCGGCCCTGGCGGTTCTGGTTGACGGGGGAGCCGAGCGTCTCCCGCTACCGACCAGCGACCCCGCGTACCCTAGGGCAACGCGCTGACCTGCGAAAACAGTAACGAAGCCACCCCGAGTTGGCGCCCACGACGAGATGGGTCTAATGTTCTGTCCTGTCGCCGCGAGCGACAAACGCCCACAGGCCAACAGGCCGCCGGGCGAGTCAAGCCGCGGGGATCGAAGCCGAAGTTCAGCTGAGTTTGACCAAGCTGAGTTCGGCGGGTAAGTTTGTGCAGGTTGCCCCAAGACAAGCCCGACTAGGTCGGAGGCGCTTGGGAGCGTCTGATGTTTGAGAACTCAACAGTGTGTCATAAATCGACGAATTAGTTTGTTTTGCCTCGTCGATCATCCGTTATGGGTGGTTGATGATTTCTTTGGTTGAGACGATAATTTCTGACAATATTT
>JARICB010000287.1 GCA_029264225.1 Nocardioides sp.
ACCGAGGCCTCCGAGGCCGATGTGGCCCGCTTCTCCGAGCGCTTCGGCTGCGACGTCGTGGAGGGCTACGGCTCCAGCGAGGGCGTTTTCCGGATCGGTCGGACCCCCGAGAGCCCTACCGGCTCGCTCGGCCTGCCTGCGGGTGGTGCCGATGTCAGGATCATCGACGAAGCCACCGGGGTGGAGTGTCCGCGCGCGAGGTTCGATGCCACCGGCCGGATGCTCGACCAGACGGCTGTCGGCCAGATCGTCGCGATCGGTGCCGCACCCCTCTTCGAGGGCTACTACAAGAACCCCGGCGCCATGGCCGACCGGATCCGCGGCAACGACTTCTGGTCCGGCGACCTCGGCTACCGCGACGACGCGGGTTTCATCTACTTCGCCGGCCGTTCCTCGGACTGGTTGCGGGTCGACTCGGAGAACTTCTCCGCGGCCCCCGTCGAGCGCGTGCTGGAACGCTTCCCCGGCGTACTGGCCGCGCCCGTCTTCGCGGTGCCCGATCCACGCACCGGCGACCAGGTGATGTGCGTGCTCGAGCTCGCACCCGACGCGACGTTCGACCCGGGCGCTTTCGGTGCCTTCCTCTCGGCCCAGCCGGAGATGAGCGCCAAGTGGTGGCCGCGCTTCGTGCGGATTACCGATGCCGTGCCGCTGACCGGCAGCAACAAGGTCGACAAGGCGCCTCTCCGGGCCGCTGCCTGGCACACGAGCGACCCGGTCTTCACCCGGATCGGCCGCACCAGCGACTACCAGCCGCTCGACGACGCGGGACGTGCCGCGATCGATGAGGAGTTCGCTACCCACGGGCGTACGGCGCTGCTACCCGTCTAGCTGGCTGGGACTCCCCGGCTATCGTCGCCAAGGTGCCCGGTCGCCAGCGCATCTTCGTGGTCAGCGTGACGGCGAGCGAGGCTGAGCTGACGGGCCTGCGCGCCGACTTGGGGCGCGAGCCCTTGATCCTCACCGCCCCCACCGGCGAAGCCAGGCGAGTAGTTGGCCTCCTCGGGGTCGAGCCACACGTGGAGGTGTTGCTGGCGCCGGTGAGCTACCCACGGGCCGACCGTGGTCACCAGGTGGATGCGCTGGTGCGGCGCCACGCCCTGCAAGACCGCTTCCGCGATGTGGTGGTGGTGACGGACGTGGCTACGACCACGCTGCTGCTGCGAGTGCTCGCACCCGACCAACTGTCCAGCGGAGGCGCGGTGACGTTGGTAGGACTCGAACGCGGCGATCGTCCGCTGGCCGGAAAACGTGCGGTGATCTCTGGCGTGGTGCTTGGTCTCGCAGCAGGTGTGGCGCAGCCACTGGTGCCGATCCTGGTGCTGCCGGTTGCCGCGGCGGCGCTCGGGCTCATCCTGCTGCCCGTCGTGCCCTTGCGTCATCTCGGCCGGGAACTGCTGCTCGCGGCGGCCATCGCCATCACGGTCGCCGTCGCAGCGGTTTCCAGTTCGGCGCGCTTCCCGGGGGCTTGGTGACGTCGGCGCCCCCGGGGTGGTCGAAGGTCAGACGATGGTGAATTTGCCGATCTCGGTTCGTAGCTGGCTGGACATCTCGGCGAGCTCGTTGATCGCAGTGATGGTCTGGCCGACTGCCTGAGTGGTGGTTGTGGAGGTCGCGGCCACTCCGCCGATGTTCTGGGCGATCTCATCGGAACCGGTGGAGGCTTCGGCGACATTGCGCGACATTTCGTTGGTCGTGGCGGTCTGCTCCTCCACCGCCGAGGCGATCGTCAGCTGGTAGTCGTTGATCGAGGCGATGATCGCCGAGATCTCGCCGATCGCCTCGACCGCGCCGCTGGTGTCACTTTGGATCACCTCCACCCGACGAGCAATGTCCTCAGTGGCTCGAGCGGTCTCCTGCGCCAGCTCCTTGACCTCATTGGCCACCACCGCGAAACCCTTACCGGCCTCACCAGCGCGGGCGGCCTCGATGGTGGCGTTGAGCGCGAGGAGGTTGGTCTGCTCGGCGATCGAGGTGATCGTCTTGACGACGTTGCCGATCTCCTGGCTGGACAGGCCGAGCTTCGCGACGGTGGTGTTGGTGGTCTCGGCCGCGCTGACGGCCTGCGCGGCGACGCGAGCGGCCTCGTTGGCTGATTGCGAGATCTCGCGGATCGAAGCGCCCATCTGCTCGGCGCCCGCGGCCACGGTCTGCACGTTGCGGGAGACCTCGTCGGCTACCCCGGCGACGACGCCTGCCTGGACGGAGGTCTCTTCGGCGCCGACCGCGATCTGCTGGGACGAAGCCGAGAGTTCCTCCGAGGCCGCTGCCACGGCATCGACCGAGTGCGCGACGCTCGTCACGATCGCGGACACCGAGTCAACTGACCGGTTGTAGGCGATCTCAAGATCGCCGACACAGCCCGTTGACCTCTCCGGAAGTCGGTGGGTGAGGTCGCCCTGCGAGAGTCCTTGGACGGCGGCGATGGCTGCCTTGAGCGGTCGCACCAGGCTGCGGCTGATCGCCCACGCGGAGGTAGCGCTCACGAGCAAGCCGATGATCGTGGCCAGCAGCACCAGTGCGCGCATGCCCTGGACCTTGCCCAGCAGTTCATCCGAGGCGCGCTGGGAGTCCAGGGTCAGTCGTTCAATTGCGGGATCGATGAGGGCATTGATGTTCTCGGTGGCCTGCTCTACCTCGGTGGCGACGTCGTTCCTGCTCGCCTTGTCGACCTGGTCGGCGTTCGCGGCGCTCTTGCGGATGGCCTTGGTGTAGTCGGCAAACCCTGCCTCAAGCACGTCGACCTGCGCGAAGTCGTCTTCGTCGAGGTCGAGGCCGCGCAAGGAGGTGATCACCGCGGTGACCTCGGCGGTGTCATCAGCGAGGCTGGCCCTGGCTGCGGCGACACTGGAACCGGTACCAGTGGCGGACTCGATGGCGTCGACCCTGAGAGCAACGGCAAGCCGGTCCAGAGACTGGAAGTGCGAGCGCGCGTCGTCATGAGTGACTGCACGTCCGGCGTCGGCGGCGACCGCTCCGGCGGCGATCCACGCGATCAGGGCAACAGTCACTGTCGAGGCCAGCGCGATCGTGGTGATGACCGTGATCCTTCTCCCCACGGTCCAGCGGATGTCTCGCATTAGGCTTCCCCTCATCCTTGGCCGGCGCATAGGCGCAGGCACAGGCAAATGTCAACGTCCCGAGAGAGGTCTGCGGCGCAGATCCGGGCTTGTGCTGCCACTGCACCAAAACGCCTGATGCTCATGGGCTCGGCCAGAGCCGCGTGATGTCTGATCGGCACCAGCAGTGCCCGGCCAAGGTATTCGGACGTGACATTTTCTTCGCGCACTGGCGTGGCGAAGCCCGCATCGGTGTCAGCCAGCGCTGGAATTTCTCGCCGCGACGCCACCGACCGCGTCCTTCGGGCCCGAAGGCGCCGTAAAAGTCGGATTGTGCTCGTAGGGATCTGCCCTCGCGATCGGGCAGGCCGTCAGCGGCGAACGGCGCGCACGGCCTTGCTCAGGGCCGCCTTGCCCGCGCCGACACCGCGAAGAATCACGCGCTGCGGCTTGCGGTTCGCCAGATCGACGACCGAATCGGCGATCCCCCAAGTGAGTTTGCCCTCGGACAGTTCGACCAAGGTCTCCAGCGGAAAACCGACGGTGAGGTCCTCCAATTCCTGTCGCTCCTTCTCGGTGGCGACCTGTGGGAGTTGGCGCACGATCAGCGCTTTGAACGCGCGGCCGGGCAGAGTCGAGGCCAGTTCGAGCACGGTGGACTGGCGAGTGAAGGGCCGGGCGATCTGCGACTGGCTCGGGTCGTGGGTCATGAGGTCTCCTGTCAGGGCACGGAACCGCGGAGCGGCACGGCGCAACGTACCGCGGATCCTGCGCCTGCGGTTGGCTCATCGAGGAGCGAGACCCGGCAGCCTCGACGACTGGCCCGGGTCATGCCAGCGGACCATTGCGGCAGACCGACCTCTCGTTGGGTGAGACGAGGACATCCCCGATAGCGTCCGGGGGTGGCCAGCCCTCGACGATCCAGTGCGCGTCGGCGCAGCGCGTCCCCGCGCCGGAGCGGCACACACGAGCAGCCGTTGCCCAGCGCTGGCCCGGGCGAGCGGTTGTGGGTGCTCGACGTGCCCTACGGGACCCAGGTCGACGGCGCCACCTGGCACCCCGGGGTCAAGACCCACCTGTACGTCGGGTGCGCGTTGCCCGCGCACCTGGCGCCGTACTCTCCGGGGCCCTACACGCTCGGTCGGTTCATCGAGAACAGCCTCAATCCTGAGGACCCGACGCCCAGCCCCGAGCCGAACGACGAGCTTGAGCCCCGGCGGCTTCAGTTCGAAGCAGCCGATGCCATCGCAGCGCGCGCCGCGGCCGGCGGACGGATGTTCCTGCTTGCCGACGAGCCCGGCGTCGGCAAGACGATCTCCGCTGTCCTCGGCGCGACGGCGGTAGGCGACCTCCGCGCCGCGCGACGGGTGCTGGTCGTGGCCGACCGACCCGCCGCGATCACGATCGGTCACTGGTGCCGCACGATCACTGCGCTGGGCGACGGCGGTCTGGAGTGGGTCGTGATCACCTGGGACCGGCTGGAGAAGGTCAAGGACCACACGTGGGACGTGATCATCGCCGACGAGGCGCACGCCCTGCGACGTACGACGACGAAACGCTGGAAGCTCTGGGCGCGGATCTCGGGTCACGGGCGCCCACACGACCAGGCGCCGTTCGTCATCGCGACCACCGCGACGCCCGGACACACGCCGCTCGAACTGCCCTACCTGGCTCCGGCCTACGCCCAGGTGCTGGGCGAGTCGATGCGCGAGTGGACCTCGGTGGCGCAACCCGGAGAACTG
>JARICB010000292.1 GCA_029264225.1 Nocardioides sp.
AGGCGCAACTGCACGAAGCAGTTGGTCGGTACGCCGACGCACTCACCCTCGCCGCCTCGAAGCTGCACCTCGACCTCGAGGAAGCTCCAGCCGGCCCGCTCCCCTGGCTCGCGGGCGTACCGCCTGACCTGACCGACCACCCGGCCTGGGGTCCGTATCTCACCGCCCGCGTCCGCCGCGTCTCGTCCCTCGCGGCCGAAGTTGGCGCTCGCGTCGACGCCACACTCCCCAACTGGATGCGGCGGTACGACGACGTACTTACCCCCGAAATCCGGGCCGACCTCGCCGTCTGGCGAGCGGCCCGCGGAGTCAGGCCCAACGACCGCACCATGGCTGGCCCAACCCCGACCAGCGACGACGAAGCGGCATACCACCGTCACCTCCAGCGGACGATCGACGCCGGCTACGGCGAAGCCATCAAGGCGTGGGAGGAGCGCATCGTCGAGCAGGTCGGCAAACGCGACGAGCAGACCATCGACCTGGCCAAACACCTCGACCAGCTTCAGCGACGTGACATCGACGCCGAGCGAGTCCTCGACCTCGCCGTACGCCACAAGCCGCTCCCCGTCGACCGGCCCACTGCTGCTCTGGCCTACCGGGTGCGCAGCATCGGCACTGCGACCCAGCGACGCCAGGCTCCTGCAACTGCACCGTTCGATCGGCGTCCGACTCAGCCATCCGGCCCGGCGATGGGAATGTGAAGGCGATGATGCCCAAGTCGCCGATAGGGCGTGCCGATGTCCGGGATCGCAGAACCAGTCCCGAGGCCGCTCAGCGGCACAACGGGCCGACGCGTGGCCGCCAAGCGTGCGAGCTACAGGAGGTGCTGCGACGTCACGGTGTCACGAACCCAGAGCTCTTCTGCAGCGTCGCCCGAGGCGACGACCACGAAGGCAGCGATGTCGCCCTGATTGTCAACTTCGCGCCCGGGACCGACATCATCGGCGCCGGCCGACGTCGGCACCCTCACGCAACTCAGTCCTAGCTTCGTTCGCCGAACCCATCGAGGAATCCGCGCGCAGTCAGCACTCGCGGGGTCTCGATGTCGAGGGCGTGGAAGCGCTTGTCCCCCGTCACAATCACGTCAACGGCCGCGGTGATCGCCGCGTCAAGGATCGGTTGATCGTTTGGGTCCGAGATGACAGGCCCTGCCCCACCGGGTTCAGCGAGCTCGTAGTCGAGGTCCACCAGCACCGCATCGAGTGCCTCCACGAGGTCCGGCCGCTTAGTCCCAACGACGCGATGAAGCTCATCGAGCACCCATTGAGTCAGGACGAGTTCGTGCTCGTCGACGACGAGTGCTAACGCCCGAGCCGGCACGGACGCTGGGAACAACAGGGCCGAGATGACGACATTCGTGTCGACGAGGACACGAGTCAAGCGTGTCCCCGCATGTCATCGACGAGGGCCTGGACATCGTCCTCATCGGACAGACCCAAGTCGGCCGCCGCACCGGCGAACGCCTCTTGGGCTTGGGCCAGTGCCGCGAGCCCAGCCTTCGTGACCACAACCTCGCCGTTCGGCTTCTCGATGAACAACAACTTGTCACCCGGCACGAGATGCAGCCTGCGGCGCACATCAGCCGGCACGGTGATCTGCCCGTTGGCGGAAAGCTTGGCGAGGTTCAACAGCTGACTCGATTCTTAAGAACTCAAGGATTCTTGAATCCAGACTACCGGGAGCGACCGCCCGCTGCGAGCAGACCCGACGACGAGTGACCTCACATTGCTGGTCGTCCGTTTTCGGCCTCCTTCTGAAGCGCCTTGATAGCGCTCGATGCGTGGCGACGGACCGAGCGCGATGACATCGCGTGACTCTCCTCGACCATCTGGGTGACCGAAGGTGTCATCAATCCGCTGCGGCCACGCCGCGCCGGTGCACGGGTGCTCGCTGCGGCGTGTGCGAGGTCCAGCAGGAGGTCGCGGTTAGCCGCCACCAACTTGCCCGAGTCGATCGCTCGTTGCAGCAAGTCCTCGATTTCCTCTTTGGCCATCGGCGCGTCGTCCCACTCCTCACCCTGCGACTCCTCGAAGGCGTAGACCACGACCGTCGCCGACCACGTCGGATCGCGGCGTTTGGCGAGGTCACCGACACCGAGCTCGGCCATGGACTCCTTGGCGACCCTGTCGAGGATCTTCTTGGCGACGTACATATCGTCATTCGCATCGTGGTCGCAGATCTGGATCCAGAGCTGACCGGCCACCACTTCGTCGATCTCGTCGGCCAGGCGGCGGATACGCCCTGCGACCCGCGCGGCGCCCGGCATCAGCAGCCACGCGAGAGCGAGGTACGCCCGTCGATCTGTTTCCGCGATCGTGCGTAGGGCCGTCAGTACGGCGTCTCGCTGGACCGGCTCAGCATCCTGCATCCAGCGCGGTAGGTAAGCCAGGTCACTCACCGGAGGCAATGCCGGGATCATCTGGCACCAATGCGGCCACTCGGCTCGCAGTTCTCGCATGTTTGGGGCGTCGATGTCGTCGACGCCCAGGCACTTGGCAACGCTCATCACGCTGCTCCTTCCTCTCAGCCCGGGGTTGGGCAAAAGGAAGGTGTGCAGGCGTCCCCAGATCGCGAGAATTAGATCTGCCTAGATATGTACGATGCTGGTGTGACGAACTGGAGACC
>JARICB010000300.1 GCA_029264225.1 Nocardioides sp.
TTCGGCACAAGGTTGCGCGGCACGAAGTTGCCCGGCGCTCACCCGGCCGTGGAGGAGACCGGTACTTCGATGGGCTGAGCGGCCTTCGCCAAGAACTCCACCACCAGCAGAACCAGGGCCACGACAACGGCTGTCCCTACCACCACGAGAGCGGTAGGACTAGGCCAGAACAGCAGAGTGAATCCTGCTGTGACCAGGACTACCGTGCGCACTGCTCGCTTGTGCTCGAAGGTCCAGGCCCCTGCCCTCCCAGCGTGCCAGCCGGCCGACTCGGCACTGTCGCGCAGCCCATCGACACCGTGCACGAGCACTGCCCTGGTGCGCGTGGCTGTCGAGGACGGGCCGCTGAGATACGCGATGAGCGCCGTGACCAGGCCGAGCACCGCTACAGCACGGATTCCCGTGCGGAGGAACGTGACCAGGGTGTCGAAGACATCGCCCGCGGCAGCGGGGGACAGCATGTCGGCCGGGGTGGATTGGACGTAGGTGGTCCTGAACACCGCGAGTGCTATGCCGACCAGGAGCATTGCCGCGACCAAACCCAGAGCCGCCCGCAGCAGGGCGCGTCGACGATCGGATGCAACCAGGATGCCGACAGCAAAGTGTCCCACCACGACGAGCGGCAGCCAGGTTCCCAGAGCGTCGAGTAGGCGGTAGGCGCTCTGCGCTTTCGTGATGCTCCTCGACTGTGCCAGAACGAAGGACCTCTCGACATCCGGGACGTTGGCGGCCAGGGTGAAGCCTTGGCTCACCAGTTCCTGCTCCACCTGCTCGACGATCGGCGCCAGATTCAGGGTGACCGTGTCGCCTTGAGCGGTCACGACGCCGTCCGGGTCCCCGGCCAGGAGTCGCACCACCTGGTCGTGGGCGGTGCGGTTCACCTGGCTCCACAGTTTCGCGAACTCGTCGCTGCTCAGGATGTCCTCGACCTTGCGGCGAGTGAAGGTCTCCACCCCCTCGGTGATGGGTCCCGCCAACGACGGGAGTGCTGCCGCGACTCGCGGAGGGACATTCGGCTGCTGGGCCAAAGTCCCCAGCAACTCCTCAGTCACGTCCTTCACCTGGGTCGACTGCAGGACTGCCGCGGTCACCTCGTCGGCGACGGCCTGCTGCACCGCCGGGTCCTGGGCGAGCGGAGCCACAGTCTGGACGTATCGGTCGACATCCGACATCTGGGTGTTGGCCCACACGGCGGTGACCGAGAGCGGAGCGAGCAGGCACGCCAGCAGGATCAGTACCCCTGAGGTGATGGACCAGCCGCGCCGAGATCGGAAGGACCCGGGATCGACCGAGCCTTGGCCCGAACCGAGCTCGAGTTCCCTCTCGAGTTCGAGGATCCGGCTTCGTAACTGTGCAACCTCGTCGACCTCAGAGTTCTCCATACTCCGTCACTCTTGAGATCCGCCGCGCGTCTCGCCTCATCCCGCCGGGGTGAATACGGGAGTTCAGATCAGTCCGATGCTGGTCGCGCGCTCCACTGCTGCGTCTCGACCCGGCGAATCCAGCTTGCGGTAGACGTTGCGCAGGTGAGTCTTGAGAGTGTTGACCGACACGTAGAGCGCCTGGGCTATCTGTTCGTTGCCAAGTCGAGTAGGGAGATACTCGAGCACGATCAACTCCCTGGGAGTGAGTTGCTCGATGAGTTGATCGCTGCCCTGTCGAACCTCAGTCGACAATCTGTGGTCGAGCAGCTTCCGCACGTGCGGCAGATTTCTGGTCGGGACGGCGGTTCTGAGTAGACCCAGGGCGAGCGGGGTATCGAGGAAGAGCCCAAGGAGCCCCTGAGCGTCAGCCTTAAGAGCGACTTCCGTCAACAACATGCTGGCGTGGCCCGCATTGCCTTCCTGCTGAGTGACGACAGCCGTCCGCACGCCGTGCTCGATGCTTGCCCGGAGGTTCGAGGCCTGGAAAACCCACTCGTCGAGCACCCGGCGAGCCTCTGGGATGCTCGAAGTCGCGATCAGTGCATCGATGCGCGCAGCAGGCGCTGACGGGGACGTTGACCTCGCCTTGTGCAGAGCCTCGCGCACAGCACCGGTGCGGATCAGCAACTGAGTCTCGATGCTGTCGAGCGACTCCTGGATCATGGCGCGCCGAACGCGTCCAGCCGGGGCGACCCGCAGAAGGGTCAGTGCCACCTCGGCGCCGTCGTCCAGTGCGGCGTGGCGCACCTGCTGCAGGTGCAGCAATGCGTCGTAGAGAGGCCGCCGACAGCGGCTGATGCTCGCGTGGGCGGCGTCGAGGTGGAGGGCGGCGGTAGCCAGGTCGAGCCTGTCGTCGTTGGTCGCCGCCAGGGCCAAGTGAGCAAAGGAGGATGAGATGTGATCCATGGCGTGTGCTGCTCGAGCCGTTTCGAGGGCCTCGAAGGCGAAGGTCTCTGCCTCGGCCAAATAGCCCCTGCCAGCGTTCGCAAGGGCCATCAGGCCCAGCACCTGGATGCGCCAAATCGGATATCTGGTGCCCGGTAGGTTCAAGGCATCGTCAAGGCCGACCAGGCACGTGTGCAGGTCGCCGGCCAAGAACGATCCCAGCGACGAGTGGAAGGCGGCCATCGTTTCGCACGAGTCCGCCCCTCCGACGCCGGAGAAGTTGGGCACCGTCGATCGCTCGACGTGGGGGAGCGCCTCCAAGACCTGGGCTGCGATGCGCCGTAGTTCATTCACGGCGAGGTGGCCGTGACCGAGGACCAGAACGAGAGAGTCTGCGGCGACCTTCTCACCGGGACTCAAGTCGCCGCGTTGATGTAGTTGTCGATGGTTTTCGGCGGCGGCGGTGAATTCGTCGGCACCTACCTGGGCGCCAAGCAGGTGGATGCTAACCACGGGTGGTGGTGCGGGGTAGGCGTCGTGGACCTGGCGGAGCAGACGGTGCAGAGTGGCGACCTCGCCGACCTCGAACAAGCGATGGCCCTCGATGGCGAGGATCCGGAAGGCTGCCTCGTGGTCGCCGGCGGCAAGTAGTTGCTCGACAGCCTCGGCATATTCATGGTGTGCCAGCAACCATGACGCTGCGCGCCGGCGGCACTGGATGAGTGCCGCCGGGTCCTCGGCCGCGAACTGATAGCGCAGCAGATCGGCAAAAAGTTGGTGGTAGCGGAAGCGGTCTGCTCCGCCCTGGGTGGGGGTTAGGAAAAGACCATGCTCGACCAAGTTGCGAAGGGTGGCGTGGGAGTTCTCGTCGCCTGTGACGGCCGTACACAGGCCGGGTGAGAGCCACTCAAGAACCGACGTGCGGAGCAGGAAGGATCTGATGTGCTCATCGAGGTCCTGCAGGATCTTGGTGCTCAGATAGTCGACGATCAGACGATCATCGCCAGCGAAGTGTTCGACGAACTCGTCGATGTCGCTGACGTTGCTCAAGGACAGGGCCGCCAATCGCAATCCCGCCGCCCAACCATCTGTGCGAGCCAACAGTCCGCTGGCCTGCTCCGGGCGGATGTCTCTGCCAGAAGTGAGCTGGAGCATTTCAAGCGCTTCGTCCTGGGCAAAGGCGAGTTCGGCGGCTCGCAGTTCGACGAGTGTCCCCTCGAGTCGCATCTGAGCCAGCCTCAACGGAAGGTCCCAGCGAGACGACACCAGCGCCCGAGCAGTGGATGGCAGATTGCTGAGCAGTCGGGCGAGGTCGCTCAGGATGTCTGGGTTGGTGAGGTGGTGCAGGTCGTCGAGCACCAACAAGACCGACGGGGGCAGATCCGCGAACTCCGCGATGACAGCGTCGATGAAGGATTCGCCGAGCCGGCCGCCTCCGCCGCCCCCGCCGGCGAGGCGAGCCACGGAGGGGTCGAAGGAGGGGTAGCTGCGATGCAGACCTTGCACCAGATCGGCGGCCAGCCGACGGGCGTCGTTGTGAGCGGCAGACAGCGAAAGCCAGCACCCATCGCGATCACCGATCCAGTGCGACAGCAAGACTGACTTTCCCGAGCCTGCCGGGGCGACGAGGAGCCCGACCCCTCGCGGGGGTATTGACTCGAACACGTCCGTGAGCCTGGGACGGTGCACTGTGCGGATGGGCGGCGGCGGCCCTCCTACAGACGTGAACACGTTCTAACAATGGGAGACGCTCCGAGCGCCGTCAAGCAACCGTGGCATTTCGCGTGTTCAATCCTGCCCCGTCAGCTGCACTTCCTCAATCTGCAGACCCAGGTTCTGCAACCTGTGCAGGACTCCGTGCAGCGCTGCCTCGTCCTTGACAGTTCCGATCATCCGAAGGTGCCCACCAACGACTGTTTCCAGGACGAATTCCGGGAAGGCAGCCTGCACCAAAGGGCTGGCAGTACCCACCGTCAGGATGGAATAGGTCTTTGACACTCCTACAGGTTTGAACAGAGGAGGTTGATGCGCATCATCCGTGTCGGGTGAGCGGTGCGCTATGCGGGGTAGCCGACTCCTCACCCGCTCTGGGTGATGTTCAGGACCCCCCACGCTGAGATGGTCAATGGTCACCGGTAGCCGCCCGATGAGGAGTTTTGATGTCGAACGCCGCCATGGTGCAGGCATGAGTGGACCATTGCGCAATGCGCTGTTGTTGGGGGCCATTGCCGTCGTCTTCTTTGGTCTTTCATTGCTCGCCCGACGACTGTTGGGCCAGCGAGAGGCGCACCACAACTCCTGGGCAGCAACCCTGTCCTACATCGCCACGGCCTACGGAGTAGTGATCGGCTTCTCGATCCTCTTCCTCTTCGGCCAGTACGCCGACGCGAAGCAGGCCGTTGGTGACGAGGCGACCTCTATCGGCACCGCCTACGAGCAGGCATCGCTCTTCCCCCAGAGCCAGCCACGTATTCAACATGCGTTGATCTGCTATGCCCGAGCGGTGCCGGACCACGACTGGCCAGCCCTCGCGGCGCATCGCGGAGGGTCCAAGGAGGTGGACGCGGCCTTCCACGACCTGGTGATCTCCGTAGGCCCGGACGACGAGCCGCCCGTCGGAGCGCTTCATGCCGCAACGGCAACCAACCTCGTGTCCCAGATCGGAAACATCTCCACCGCTCGGGAGACACGGTTGGTGGCTGGCATTACTGAACTGCCGATCATGCTGTGGATCCTGCTGGTGGGAGGCGGGGCGTTCGTGACAATCACGATCTTCGTGGTCACGCTCCCGGCAGGCAGGGGTACCCAGGCGGGGTTGGTATCCATGACAGCAGCCTTCACCGGCGTCATGTTGTTGATCGTGATCGCCCTCAGCGACCCGTTCGGGCCTGGCGGTGGACGCCTGACTCCTCAACTCATCCAGGAGACCGAGGCCGCGATGACGACCGCTGCCTCCGACGTGGTCGCCGCTCCCTGCGAGCCGTAACGGCCCTGGACTCAAGTGCCGGTTGCCGGGACCGTCAGGGATGCGCCGACAGCCAGAACGGCTGGACGACAGCCAGGTGCCTCACGGGCGAGGGCGGCTGCGAAACGGGGCCCGGCTTCGTCCATCCAGCCTCGTGGCCACCTCTCGCCGGTGGGGATGTGCAGCGTGCTCCAGTGCACCGGAACCGCCCACCGTGCGCCACTCAGTCGACAGGCCACCGCAGCTTCCGTCGGTCCCATGTGCCCAGGAGACAGCCTGGGTCCCCACCCGCCGACGGGCACGACGGCGACGTCGATCGTGGCCCCTGCCATCCGAGGCAGATCCGACATGGCGGTATATACATCGGTGTCACCGGCGATCCACACCGCTCCTGATCGTCCGCGCACCAGATGTCCGTTGGCGGTGTTGGGTCGGTGTGGCATCGGACGCGAGTGGTGCACCGCGGGAACGAGCCTGACCGAGATGCCTGTCGCCTCTCCTACAGCTACCCATTGATCGTCCTGGATCCCACGGCCCAGCAGACCCTTCTTGTTGACCCAGACCGCGTTCTCGTTTGCGGTCAGGACAGGTACGCCCCGCA
>JARICB010000321.1 GCA_029264225.1 Nocardioides sp.
GGCACCACGCTCCGCGACGGTCTGGAACGGATTCTGCGCGGCCGCACGGGGGCACTGATCGTGCTCGGCATCGACAGGACGGTCGAGTCGATCGCCACCGGGGGCTTCACCCTCGACGTGCCGTACACCGCCACCGGACTGCGCGAACTGGCCAAGATGGATGGCGCAATCATCATCGACAAGGACATCACGCGCATCCACCGCGCTGCGGTCCACCTGATGCCGGACCACACGATCCCGTCCGAAGAGACCGGCACCCGGCACCGCACCGCCGACCGGGTGGCACGACAGACCGGGTTCCCGGTCATCTCGGTCTCCCAGTCGATGCAGATCATCGTTGCCTACGTCGGCGACATCCGGCACGTGCTGGAGGACTCCGGTCAGATCCTGGCCCGCGCCAACCAGGCGCTCGCAACACTGGAGCGCTACAAGCTCCGTCTCGACGAGGTCTCAGCGACCCTCTCCGCCCTCGAGATCGAGGATCTGGTGACCGTGCGAGACGTGGCCGTGGTGGCCCAGCGTCTTGAGATGGTGACTCGCATCGCCCGGGAGATCGACGACTACGTCCTCGAGCTGGGCACCGACGGCCGGCTGTTGTCGCTCCAACTCGAAGAGCTCATTACCGGCGTCGACGCCGAGCGGGAACTCGTCGTGCGTGACTACCTCCCGATCAGCAAGCGGCGCAAGCTCACTGCCCGGACGATGTTGGCAGAGTTGGCCGACCTCTCCCCTACCGCCCTGGTCGACCCGGGCTCGGTGGCCGGCGTCCTCGGCCTGGGCTCCGACGAACACCTCGACGGCGCGGTCGCCCCTCGCGGCTACCGACTGCTCGCCAAGGTCCCCCGGCTGCCGGCCAGCGTGGTCGACCGGTTGGTCGAGCACTTCGGTGGTCTCCAACAGCTGCTCTCGGCCGGCCTTGATGACCTCCAGAACGTCGAGGGCGTCGGTGAGTTGCGCGCCCGCAGCGTGCGCGAGGGGCTCTCGCGCCTCGCCGAGTCGAGCATCACCGAGCGCTACATATAGCGGCCTCAGCCCTGCGAGTTGCCTTCACCCTGCTCGCCGGGCTTGTGCTCGGTGTCTGCCTTCTTGGCCTTCTTGGTCTTCTTGGGCTTCGGGGTCACGGTCTTGGTGATCGTGACGCTCGCGGGTGCGGTGAGCTCGAACTGGACGTCGGTCGGTTCGCCGGCGAACGCTGCCGCTTCCACGTGATAGAAGCCGGGCCAGGCCCAACCCCGGCTCACCGAGCAGGTGTCGTCCGAGCGGCGGGCATCCCACACGACCACGACGGGAGTGTCCACGGCCTGACGCACGACGACGTCCTGGGCAGTGATCGCGGCCGGGCACTCACGACTCGCCCAGATGGAGTCCTTGCCCGAGGTGATGGCGAGCGTCAACGTCTCGGAGTTCACCGACCAGGTGCACGCCGGGGTCTCCTGGGTACGCAGGTTCAAGGTGATCGGGACGTTCGCGCCACCGTCGGCGGCGGTAATGGTCGGAGTGACCACGATGTCGCTGCTCTCGCACGGACCGGTCGGCTCGGCCAGCACCGGGGCCGGCGGGGTGGCCCGCTTGCCCTTGTTCTTGCGCCGCTTGGCCGGTTCGACCGCGGGCTCGGTAGTGGTGTCGCTGGGTGCCGTGGTCACTCCTACGGTGGCGGCCGTACCGTCGGTGTCGGAGGACCCGTCGCTCGAATTGCCCAGCAGCCGCGCCACACCGAAGACGAGCACCAGTGCGAGTCCGAGCAGCAGCAGGCGACGCGTCCAGTAGACGCGTGCGGGCAGCGGACCGCGTGGTTGAAGAGCCATGGCGCCACCGTAGACAGCAGGTCGCCATCTACCGGGCTGCCACACCGAGGACCCCCGGCGCCACCTACGATTCGTCACGATGAGTGATCTCCACGGCCCCGTGTTGCGCTGGTACGACGCGCACGCGCGCGAGCTGCCTTGGCGCGGACCCGCGGCGTCGGCGTGGTCGGTCATGGTCTCCGAGTTCATGCTCCAGCAGACTCCCGTGGCCCGGGTACTACCCGTCCACGAGGCCTGGCTCGCACGTTGGCCACACCCCGCAGCCTTGGCCTGCGAACCGACCGGCGAGGCCGTAAGGATGTGGGGTCGACTGGGCTATCCGCGGCGTGCGCTTCGTCTGCACGCCGCAGCCACCATGCTGGTGGCCGAGCACGACGGCGAAGTCCCGACGACGTACGCCGCACTGCTGGCCCTACCCGGCATCGGCGACTACACGGCCTCGGCCATCGCCAGCTTCGCCTTCGGTCAGCGGCACGTGGTGCTCGATACCAACGTCCGACGGGTCTTCGCCCGGGCGCTGAGCGGTGTCGAGTTCCCACCCACTGCCCCGACCCGGGCCGAGCGTGAACTGGCCACGGAGCTGCTGCCTCCGGAGGCCACCGACATCGCCGCCACCTGGGCAGTCGCAGTGATGGAACTCGGCGCCCTGGTGTGCACGGCACGCGATCCCAGGTGTGGCTCCTGCCCCATCGCCGACCAGTGCGCGTGGCTTGCTGCCGGGCGTCCTCCCTACGCGGGGCCGCCCCGCCGCGGCCAAGCGTGGGACGGCACCGATCGACAGTGCCGCGGCCGGATCATGGCGATGCTCCGTGAAGCGCCCGGTCCCGTGCACCACACCCGGATCGACACGGCCTGGCCCGATCGGACCCAGCTCGACCGATGCCTGGAAGGGCTGCTGAGCGACGGGCTGCTCGAAGCCGGACCCGAGCAGGCGACGTACTCGCTGCCCGGCTGACCCCGGCCCCACAGTGACCCCGCACGGGCGCAGCCGAGAA
>JARICB010000326.1 GCA_029264225.1 Nocardioides sp.
AGCCGGAGGGGCTGCGCCTGGTGGACCTCACCGCGCACCCCAAGTCGCTCGGGTTCCCGGCC
The DNA here is from genome assembly GCA_029264225.1 of Nocardioides sp. GTDB lineage: Bacteria > Actinomycetota > Actinomycetes > Propionibacteriales > Nocardioidaceae > Nocardioides. Next base: position 63 of record JARICB010000326.1, read on the forward strand.
AACCATCCCCCGATGCGGACGTTCCTCGGCATGCCGGTGCGCATCCGCGGGACCGTGTTCGGCAACCTCTACCTGACCGAGAAGCGTGGCGGGGCACCCTTCACCGCTCAGGACGAGCAGCTCGTCGAGGCGCTGGCCCGCACCGCCGGGCTGGTCATCGACAACGCCCGCACCTACGGCCTCAGTGAGCGGCGCCGACGCTGGCTGGAGGCGGTCGCCGAGATCGGTATCAATCTCGAGCCGTTGACGCACGGCGAGAACGCCTTCGCCAAGATCGCCCATACCGCCCGGGCCGTGTCCGGGGCTCGCGCCATCGTGTTGCTTGCCAGCGACGCCGCCGACGGCGACTCCGTGGCGGCTGAGCCCACCGACCTCGACCTGGTCCGCGAGCTGATCGACCGGGTGCGAGACGGTGGGGAGCTCGACGCTTCGTCTCCTCCGCACCGATTCCGGGTGGGCGACCTCCAGGCGGTGGTCATCGCCGTCCGCGCACACCTGGCACCCGTAACGGCGTTGGCGGCGCTGTTCGACGAGAGCTCACCCCTGAACGACGCCAGCGAACGCGAACTGCTCGCCACCTACGCCGACCAGGCTGCGCTCGCCCTCGACCGGGGTCAGGCCGTGGCCGATCGGCAGGAAATGGCCCTCGTCTCCGACCGCGAGCGGATCGCCCGCGACCTCCACGACGTGGTGATCCAACAGCTGTTCGCCGCGGGGCTCCAACTCCAGGGGGCGGCGTCGATGACGGTGAACCCGGAGGTCGCCCGCCGGATCGACGACACGGTCACGTCCCTGGACGACACCATCAAGGCGATCCGCGGCACCATCTTCGAGCTCCAGAACCCCCACCGGTCCTCGCTGCGCTCCGAGATCCGTTCCCTGGTGCGGGAATACACCTCGGTCCTGGGGTTCAACCCCACAGTGCACCTGTCCGGCCCGATCGACACGGTCGTGGCCGCCGACGTACACGCCCAGGTGCTGGCTGTGCTGCGCGAGGCTCTGTCGAACATCGCCCGGCACGCCCAGGCGCGGAAGGCGCAGATCGAGCTGGTCGTGACCGCCGAGGACCTGGCGTTGCGGGTGGCCGACGACGGCATCGGGATGCCTCCCGATCCCAACGAGAGCGGGCTGCGCAACGCCCGTCGGCGTGCCGCTGACCTGGGCGGGGGCCTCGACGTGCTGCCCGGGATCGACAGCGGCACCAGCCTGCTGTGGCGGGTACCGCTGACCTGAGTAGCCGCACGTGACAAGACCCGCCCGGAGACCGGGCGGGTCGTGTGTGGGTTCTGCTCAGTTCACTGGAGGACCGGGTACTTCTGGACCAGGGGCAGCTTCTGCCACTGGCGACCCAGACCCCACGTCATGCCCGCTGCGGAGAGTGCGAGCACCGCCATCACGATGATGCCGATCAGGTGGTCGTCGACGATCGGGTTGTTCGCCAGCGGCAGCGATGAGGCGTACATGAACACGTACATCAGGGCGCCGGCGGCGGTGCCGATCCGCATCCCCACACCGAGCAGCAGGGTCACTCCGATGCCGAGCAGACCGAGCATGAAGAGCCAGTCGACGATCACGTAGCCGGCCAGACCGTTGAAGAACCCCTTGAACGGGTTGTTCTCCGGCACCGCGAAGGTCAAGAAGCCCTCGGTGGGGCTGCCGCCGTTGATCCAGGCGGCGTCACCGAACCGGTCGAGCACACCGTCCTGGTTGTATCCGGTGTGGAAGCCCAGGGCGAGGAGCTTGTCGAGGAACGCCCAGAGGAAGGTGATTCCGAAGGCGATCCGCAGCAGCGCGAGGGACCGGTCCAGCCACGTTTCGTTCTTCGCGGTGACGACCGCCTCGTTGGTGGACTGGTGCTGACTGTGAACGGTGGCCATGACGAGCCTTCCTGCTGAGTGGGGGGGTGCTGCTTGTTACTGACTCCAGTCTCCCGATCCCCACGGCGGCCGGTCAGGGGACGAGGTCCCGTCCGTTGACGGCCAAAGGTCCCTATTTACCGGGACCCAGCAGTCTTGCCGCCAGCAGCGCCGCCTGCGTGCGCCGTTCGACACCGAGCTTCGCCAAGATGCTCGAGACGTAGTTCTTGACCGTCTTCTCGGCCAGGAACATCCGTTCGCCGATCTGCCGGTTGGTCAACCCCTCGGCAATGAGCGCCAGCAATTTGAGCTCCTGCTCGGTCAGCTCGGCGAGCTCGGGAGCACTGGCCGGACCGTTGCGGACTCGCTCCAGCACCTTGGCGGTCAGGGTCGGGTCGATCAGCGAGTTCCCGGCCGCGACCTGACGGACCGCGGTGACGAGGTCACTGCTCCGGATCTCCTTGAGGACGTAGCCCGACGCGCCGGCCATGATCGCCGCGAACAGCGCCTCGTCGTCGTCGTAGGACGTCAGGATCAGCGCCCGGATGCTGGGGTCGACCGAGCGCACTGCCCGACAGACCTCGATCCCCGAGCCGTCCGGCAACCGCGCATCAAGGACGGCCACGTCGGGCTTCAGTGCGGGGATCCTGGCGGTCGCCTCAACCGCGGACGCCGTATCACCGACGACCTCGATGTCGTTTTGACGTTCGAGCAGGAAACGCAGGCCCTCACGGACCACATCATGGTCGTCGAGGAGGAACACGCGGATGGTCTCGGACACAGGCAACCCAACCACGTCTCAGCGGGTCAGGACCACCGACGAGCCGTGGCCGAACAGTCCCTGGTTCGCGGTGATGCCTACCCGAGCACCCTCGACCTGCCTGCCCTCGGCCTGGCCACGCAGCTGCCAGGTGAGCTCGCAGACCTGCGCCAGCGCCTGAGCGGGCACAGCCTCACCGAAGCACGCCAGCCCACCGCTCGGGTTGATCGGGATGCGGCCACCGATGGTGGTCTCGCCCGCCCGCAGGAGCTGCTCGGCCTCGCCCGCACCGCACAGTGCGAGGTCTTCCATCCAGTCGAGTTCGAGCGCGGTCGACAGGTCGTAGACCTCGGCGACGTCGACGTCCTCGGGGCCGATACCGGCCTCCTCGTAGGCCGCGTGGCCGATGCTCTGCTTGAAGGTCCGCTCGCCGGGGATGCCCGCGTCGGTCGACAGCAGCGGCATGTCGATGACGGTGTTCGGGAAGGTCGGCGTGACCGTGGAGATGGCCGCCAGCTTCACCGGGTCACTCAGGCCGTGCTTGGCGGCGTACTCCGCCGAGCAGAGGATGACTGCTGCGGCGCCGTCGCTGGTGGCGCAGATGTCGAGCAGGTGCAGGGGGTCGCAGACCACGGCCGAGTTGAGCACGTCGGCGGCGCTGACCTCCTTGCGGTAGCGCGCCATCGGGTTGGCCAGGCCGTGCTTGGCGTTCTTGACCTTGACGGCCGCGAAGTCTTCGCTGGTGGCGCCGTAGAGGTCCATCCGGCGCCGGGCGTAGAGGGCGAAGTAGGCGGGGTTGGTCATGCCGAGCAGACGGAAGCGCAGCCAGTCGGGGTCGTCCCAGCGTTCGCCGGCGTTGGGGGCCAGGAAGCCCTTCGGTGTGGTGTCGGCGCCGACGACCAGCGCCACCTCGGAGAGGCCGGCCATGATGCGGGCCCGGGCGGTGTCGAGAGCCTGGGCGCCGGTGGCACACGCGGCGTACGACGTGGCGACGCGGGCGCCGTTCCAGCCGAGCGCCTGGGCGAAGGTCGCGCCCGCCACGTAGCCGCCGTAGCCGTTGCGGACCGTCTCGCCGCCGACGATCAGGTCGACGTCCTGCCAGGCGATGCCGGCGTCCTTCAACGCAGCGCGCGCGGCGACGACGCCGTACTCGACGAAGTGCTTGCCCCACTTGCCCCACGGGTGCATGCCCACCCCGGCGATCACGGTGCTCATGCGACCGGCTTCCAGCGCCAGATGGTCCGCTCGCCGGAGTCGTCGGTGTGCAACGTCTCGACCACGAGCTCGACCTCGGTGCCGACCTTGAGGTCGTCCACCCCGAAGCCGTCGGCCACCTGGCCGAGCACGACCAGACCCTCGGGCAGTTCGACGGCAGCCAGCGCGAACGGGACGTAGTCCTGGCTCGCCGCGATGTAGGGCGCGGGCGGCTGGTACTGGGCGTCGGTGTAGGACCACACCGTGCCGCGGCGGCTCAGCTCGGTCGAGTCGAACTCGGTGCCGTCGCAGGCGGGGTTGCGGCAGAAGCCGCCAGCCGGCGGGAAGTAGACGGTGCTGCACGTGGTGCAGCGCGTGCCGATCAGGGCGGCGGCGTCACCGGTGGTGAACCAGCCCTCGATCACGGGAGTGGAAGTCATGGACACAGGCTAGGACACCTGCTCCCCCCGGGCTCCAGGCGTCCCAGCCACCGATCGGGTTCGCGACGTATCCGGGGTTCTGGTCGTAGACGCGCGGACATTGCCCCTGCTCCGGGGATCCGTCAGGCGCTCAGGGTCGGCCCCGCGCAGACCAATGTCCGCGTGTCTACGAGACTGATCGACGTGACCTTCGCCGATCCGTGCCCGTGCGGCTCCACCACGACCTACGACGCCTGCTGCGGCCCGCTCCACCGTGGGGCCGCGCAGGCCACGACCCCCGAGCAACTGATGCGCTCCCGGTTCGCCGCCTACGCCCGCGGCGAGGCCAACTACGTCTTCCGTACCTGGCATCCGCGCACCCGCCCCGCCGACGTCACTCCGGATCCGGCATTGACCTGGACCCGGCTCGAGATCCTCGAGGCGAGGGGCAACGAGGTCGAGTTCGTCGCGCACTACGACTCCCCCGCCGGCGCAGGCACGTTGCACGAGCGCAGCGTCTTCGAGCAGCGCGGCGGGCGGTGGGTCTACGTCGAGGCGCTGGACTGAGCGCCGTACCACCACAACGCCGGACGTCCCCCACAACGTCCGACACCACGGCTACCCCGACCACCACAACGCCGGACGTCCGCACCGCGAGAGCGATCCGCTTATGCCGGGGCCACGTCCACCCAGCGCTCGCCCACTCGCTCGGCGAGTGCCGTGCCGGCGCTGACCTCGGCCAGTAACGGCGCCATCTCGGCCGGCTTGGTCGAACCCACGACGAGCCGCACGTGGGCGTCGTACGTCGTGTCGAGGACGACCAGGCCCCGCGCGCGCAACTCGCTCTCGATCCTTCCGGCCGAGCCGTGGTCGAGACTGATCGCAAACTCGGTGACGAGCACCCGGCGCAGAGTGCCGGCATCGAGCAACGCCGCCCGCACCACATCACCGTAGGCCCGGACCAGGCCACCGGCG
>JARICB010000329.1 GCA_029264225.1 Nocardioides sp.
CTCGCAGGTCCGACAGGCCCGCCTGCAGGTCACCCGGGTGATCGAGCAGGGTGCGGACGAACGCCGACCCGACGATCACGCCGTCGGCGTAGGAGGCGACTTCGGCGGCCTGGTCGCCGGTGCTGACTCCCAGCCCGACCCCGACGGGCAGTTCGGTCGTCGCCTTGGTGCGCGCCACGAGCGGGCCGGCGAGATCGCTGCTTGCGGCGCGGACCCCCGTGACGCCCATGACGGCGGTGGCATAGACGAAGCCGCGACACGCTGCGGTGGTCATGGCGATCCGCTCCGGCGTCGAGCTCGGCGCGACCAGGAAGATCTTGTCGAGGTCGTGTGCGTCGGCGGCAGCGATCCACTCGGCCCCGAAGTCGGGGGTGATGTCGGGGGTGATCAGGCCGGCCCCACCGGCGTTGGCGAGATCGGTGGCGAACCTCTCCACGCCGTAACGCTCGACCGGGTTCCAGTAGGTCATCACGACAGTGGGGGCGCCGGTGGCGGCGACCGCCTCCACGACGCGAAGCACGTCGGCGGTGCGAATCCCGCCCTCGAGCGCCTGTTGGGCGGCCGCCTGGATCGTGGGGCCATCCATGACCGGGTCGCTGTAGGGCAGGCCGATCTCGATCACGTCACAGCCCGCCTCGACCATGGCGCGCATGGTCTCGATGGAGCCCTCGACGGTAGGGAAACCGGCCGGCATATAGCCGACCAGTGCTGCCCGGTCTTCGGAGCGGGCCTGCTCGACGGCGATGCGGGTGCTCACTGGCGGCCTTCCTCGGCGCGCGGGTCGGTATCGGGATCGCCGAGCGGGTCGGCGCTCACCTCGGCAGGATCGCCCAGGCCGAACCACTCCACCGCGGTGCCCATGTCCTTGTCGCCGCGACCGGACAGGTTGATGATGATCGTCGCGTCCGGCCCCTTCTCCTGGCCCAGGCGTCGGGCGATCTCGAGGCCACCGGCGATGGCGTGGGCCGACTCGATGGCCGGGATGATGCCCTCGGTGCGGCTCAACAGCGCAAAGGCCTCCATGGCCTCACTGTCGGTGACCGGGGTGTAGGTCGCCCGACCAGTGGCTGCCAGGTGGGCGTGCTGGGGACCCACTCCGGGGTAGTCCAGGCCGGCCGAGATCGAGTGCGAGTCGACGGTCTGGCCATCCTCGTCCTGGAGCACGTAGGTGCGGGCACCATGCAGCACCCCCGCCTCGCCGGCGTGGATGGTCGCAGCATGACGACCGGTCTCGACGCCGTCTCCGCCGGGTTCGAGTCCGTGGATCTCCACGCTCTCGTCGTCGAGGAACGCGGTGAACAGGCCGATGGCGTTGGACCCGCCGCCGACGCAGGCCGCGATCGCGTCCGGGAGCACGCCGTACTGCTCGAGGCACTGGGCGCGAGCCTCGTCGCCGATGCCGCGGGTGAAGTCACGGACCATGCTTGGGAACGGGTGCGGTCCAGCGGCGGTGCCGAAGAGGTAGGCCGTGTGGTCGACGCTGGCCACCCAGTCGCGCAACGCCTCGTTGATGGCGTCCTTGAGGGTGGCGCTGCCGGAGTCGACCGGAATGACCTTGGCCCCGAGCAGGTGCATTCGTGCCACGTTGAGTGCCTGGCGGCGGGTGTCGACCGAGCCCATGTAGACGGTGCAGTCGAGCCCGAAGTAGGCCGCTGCGGTGGCGCTGGCGACACCGTGCTGACCGGCACCGGTCTCGGCGATCACCCGGGTCTTGCCCATGCGTCGGGTCAGCAGCGCCTGGCCGAGCACGTTGCGGATCTTGTGGGCGCCGGTGTGGTTGATGTCCTCCCGCTTGAGCAGGACCCGGGCCCCGACCTGGGCGGAGAGCCGCTCGGCGTTGTAGAGCAGGCTCGGAGTGCCGGCGTATTCGCGGCAGATCGCCTCGAACTCGGCCACGAACACCGGGTCGGCCATGGCGCTGTGCCAGGCGTCGGTGAGTTCGTCCAGCGCCGCTACCAGGGCCTCGGGCATGAAACGCCCGCCCCAGGCGTCGCCGAAGTAGCCTGCCTTGTTGGCGTCGTACTGACTCACGGCCTGCTTCTGGGACATCACTGCACTCCTGTCATGGCCCGGACGGCCGCGGCAGGGTCGCCGTCCTTGACCAGCGCCTCACCGACCAGTACGACACTGGCCCCTTCGGAGACGAAACGTGTGACGTCGTCGGGACCACTGATCCCGGACTCGGCCACCCGGATCCGGTCATCGGGGATCAGCGGCGCGAGTCGGGCGAAGGTGTCGTTGTCGACGGCCAGTGTCTTGAGATTGCGTGCGTTGACACCGATCAACTCGGCACCGAGGTCGACGGCACGCTCGGTCTCGGCCTCGTCGTGCACCTCGACGAGCACGGTCAGGCCGAGCTCCCGGGCCTCGTCGTGGAGTCGGCGCAGCGTGTCGTCGTCGAGGGCCGCCACGATCAGCAGGGCCAGGTCGGCACCAGCGGCCCGGGCCTCCACGAGCTGATAGCTGGTGACGATGAAGTCCTTGCGCAGGATCGGTGTGTCCACTGCGGCCCGGACCAGGCGCAGGTCGTCGAGGCTGCCGTTGAAGCGGCGCTGCTCGGTCAGCACCGAGATCGCTGCGGCGCCGCCCGCGGTGTAGGCCACCGCGAGCGCGGCGGGATCGGGGATGTCAGCCAGGTCGCCCTTGCTGGGGCTCTTGCGCTTCACCTCGGCGATCACGCTGGAGCCGGGGGCGCGGAAGTGCGGCATCGGATCGCGGGCCGCGTCGACGTCGGCGAGTGCGGCACGCAGGTCGGACAGGGACGTGGCAGCCTCGCGGGGGGCGAGATCCTCGCGCACGCCGGCGATGATCTGGTCGAGCACGGACATGGCCACACCCTCTCACCTCGGCGGTGACGTCACCGACGGCGGCTCAGGCAGCGAGCCAGGAGCCGGGCAGGTTGCGGGCCACGGTGAAGACCCCGATCACCGCCAAGCCACCTACCCAGGCCCAGGTAGGGATCGTCAGCGGACGCATCGCCTCTCCCCCGCGCCAGCAGGCGATGAGACGGCGCACGAAGAAGGCAACGACTACGGGGATCGCCACTACGAAGAGCAGGTTGCTCGACAGCGCGGCACCAAGATCGAGATGAGTCAGGTCGTTGACCGCGCGGAGGCTGCCGCAGGCGGGGCAATCGAGCTGGGTCAACCACTTCGTGGGGCACCAGCCCCAACTGTTGGACACGTGCGGATCACGCAGGCGCAGCGCAAGGACCGCCAACGCGGCGACGGCGCCTGCGGCAAGCGGGGATGCGAGCCGGCGGGCCCGCGAAGCCATCAGGCCTCGTTGTGGAAACCGAGCCTGGCCATGACCCAGAAGAGCGGAAGGGCACCGAGGCCCAGGAAGACTCCGAGCCAGAACAACGTCATGCTCACCGGCGTGAGCATCAGGGAGATGCCGCCGATGAGGAAGCCGAGCATGCTCACACCCACAGCGGTCCAGGCTGCCGGGGTGTTGCCGTGGTTGTTCGCCATGCTGAGCTCCTCGTAACGCAGGTCGGTCCCGATCGTGCGCCGCTCAGTCTAGAGGTCGCTCGGGCTCGGTCGGGTCATACCCCTCATCGAGGGCCTTCCAGATGTCGAGGTTGCCCTCCGGTTCCGCAGCCACCGGGGCAGCATCCGCGCCCGTGCCCGTGGGTGCGTCGTAGCGCGTGCCCATCTCGGGCCAGGACGGGGCGAACCGGACGGCCGCCGCCGTGGCCACGACACTGGCGACGGCGCCGACCAGCGCAGCGGCGTACCAGCCGGTGAAGGAGACCTCGCTCGTGTCGAGGCCGGACGCGGCGCGCAGGGCTTCGGCCAGGTCGTCGGGCAGCGTGGCGAAGGCAAGAACAGCGGTGACGAGCAGACCGAGCGCGGTCACGGCAGCGAGGACCGCGACCGATCGACGGATGCGGCCACGGGTGACGAGGAGCACCCCCCAGCACGCGAGTACGACGAGGGCGAGCGCGGCGGCCAGGGGCGACTCGCGCAGTCCGGCCAGGTCGAGGCTCGCGGCAGCTGGGGCATTGTCGGTGTCGACATTGCCCGACGAACCGGCTACCCACGGCTGGGCGCCGGCCACGGCCGCCATGGTCGCGCCGGCGAGGCCGACCAGGACGATGGGTCCGAAGGTGCGTCGCGGCTCAGGCATCGAACCTCGCCTCGACCGGGGTTGGCAGCAGGTCTGCGTCGAAGCACGTGCGGTCTCCGGTGTGACAGGCGGCGCCGACCTGGTCGACGCTTACCAAGATGGTGTCGCCGTCGCAGTCGAGTCGCACCTCGCGCACGTGCTGGAAGTGGCCGGAGGTGTCGCCCTTGACCCAATACTCCTGCCGCGAGCGGCTCCAGTACGTCGCACGGCCCGTCGTCAGGGTGCGGGCAAGCGCCTCGTCGTCCATCCAGCCGAGCATCAACACCTCGCCGGTGTCGTGCTGCTGGGCGATCGCCGGCACCAGCCCGTCGGACGTGCGCTTGAGACGTGCGGCGATGGTCGGATCGAGGGAGCTCACGGTCCCAGTATCAGGGGTCGAGGTGCTCGGCCTCGCGCCGAGCCCAGGTCTGCATGCACTCCGCGGTGATCGGTCCCGGGGCGGGCAGGTCGCGGTCGTCCCAGCGGCTGATCGCCTGCACGTCGCGGGTCGTGGAGACCAAGAACGCTTCACTGGCCTGCTCGATGACCGAGATCGGTTCGTCGATCTCGACTCCCCCGCACCACTCGAGCACCAGCGCTCGAGTCACCCCGGCCAGGCAGCCGCCGGCCAGCGTCGGGGTCCGGAGCTCGCCGTCGACGACGTAGAAGATGTTGGAGCCGGTGCCCTCGCACAGATGGCCGGCGGTGTTGGCGAAGATCGCCTCGCTCGCACCACGCTCGCTCGCATGGGCGAGGGCGATCACGTTCTCTGCATATGAGGTCGTCTTCAGCCCCGCGGTAGCGCCGTGCTCGTTGCGCAGCCACGGCACCGTCGCCACGGCGGTGGCGACGGGCATCGGGTTGATCGTGGAGTAGGCGACCACGAGGGTGGCCGGGCCGTCGCCGCGACCGGATCCCATGGGCGCCGGGCCGGCGGTGTAGGTGATCCGGAGTCGACCGAGCGGGTCATTGTTTCCCGCCAGCACTTCGGCAACTCCGCGGCGTACGTCTTGGTCGTCGGGGGCTACCAGCCCCAGCCCGTTTGCCGAGCGGGCCAGCCGCTGCAGGTGGCGGGTCAGCGCGAACGGCTCACCGTGCAGTGTCTTGATCGACTCGAAGACCCCGTCACCGACGGTGAATCCGTGGTCGGTCACCGACAGGACGGCTCCGGTCGGGTCATCGAGAAGGTCACCGTTCAGCCAGGCACGCATAAGCCGAGCGTAGTCGCGGCTGGGTTCGCGCGGCTGTGGCCTCCTCCCGGCACCCCGACAACCGGGGGTGATTTTGGCGCCGCGTTGACCATGGGCTACTGTTCCACTCGCGCTTCCACCTGTTAGCCGGAGGGAAGTCTGCAAGCGGACATAGCTCAGTTGGTAGAGCGCAACCTTGCCAAGGTTGAGGTCGCGAGTTCGAGTCTCGTTGTCCGCTCGGAGAGGTCTCTCCCACGTACCTTTCGTGTTCGGGAAGGCCATCGTGGTGGGTTGGCCGAGAGGCGAGGCAACGGACTGCAAATCCGTGTACACGGGTTCAAATCCCGTACCCACCTCCAGCTTCACAACTAAATGCAAGACCTCGGGCGATTGGCGCAGCGGTAGCGCGCTTCCCTGACACGGAAGAGGTCACTGGTTCAAACCCAGTATCGCCCACACTATAACCGCAGGTCAGAGGCGGTTTTCCCCCGAATCGAAGTCGGAGCGGGGAGCGACGGGAAGAGGGAGCGGCCAGTTCTGGTCGCTCCTGTCTTCATTTGGAGCTGCCACAACCTGGTCACCGTTCCGCTACCCAACGTGCCGAGTTGCTGCACCAAGTAGCAGCCCCAGCGTGAGAGCTTTGGCGCGTGACGGAACAACCGCTTGCCCTGGGGCTTTACGAGCAGCTCATGACCGCGAAGTTGCAGACCGCGCTGGGCGCAGAGTCAGAGCTCAGGTCCAGCATCGCCAAGGTCGATACAGCCGACCAGCCGCACGTGTTGGCAAGGCACGTCTACGAGCTCACCCGTCGCGCGCTGGAGAATCGAACCGACCCGGATTCTCGGATCCAGCTCCTCAATATCCTCGTCGACGTCCTCGAAGATCCTGACTCCGCAGTAGTTGCCCCGACACGGCAACTGCGTCGGCTCGCCGTGCCCTCGGGTCCGGGCACGGCGGAGATCGAATCCATTCGCCCTAGGACACCGCTGGCTGACGCAGCGCTATTGACCAACAGCGCGGGCGAGCCCAACCTGGCGGCCGAACTACGCGCAGAGATCGACACCTCCGACGAGGTCGACCTGCTGTGCGCCTTCGTGAAGTGGCACGGCCTCCGGCTGTTGGAAGACCAGCTCGGACGCCTGCGCCGTCGCCGCGCGCCCCTACGTGTAATCACCACGACCTACATGGGCGCGACCGAGCGGGCCGCGCTCGACCGACTCGTGCGCGAGCTTGGGGCTGAGGTGCGGATCCAATACGACACCGCGCGCACCCGCCTCCACGCCAAAGCATGGACATTTCGTCGCGAGACCGGCTACGACACGGCGTACGTCGGCTCCTCCAACCTCTCCCGCGCTGCCCTCCTCGACGGGGTCGAGTGGAACGTCAGACTTTCCCGAGTCGCCACGCCTTCGTTGCTGGACAAGTTCCGCGCGACCTTCGAGACCTACTGGAACGATGCGAGCTTCGAGCTGTACGACCCTGACCGAGATCGGGACCGGCTGGATGACGCGCTTGCCGAGGCATCGGGCCGTCGACAGCACGACCGCTTGACGATCAGCCTGTCAGGACTAGAAGTCCGCCCGTTCCTCTACCAGCAACAGATGCTCGACGAATTGGCCGTGGAGCGCGACGTGCATGACCGGCATCGCAACCTGGTCGTCGCCGCCACCGGGACCGGCAAGACGGTCGTCGCCGCGCTCGACTATCGCCTACTGTGCGACCCCGCCGCCACCGACCGGCCACGACTGCTCTTTGTCGCGCACCGCAAGGAGATTCTGGAGCAGTCACTGCGCACCTACCGCGAAGTCCTTGCCGACCCAACCTTTGGTGAGCTGTATGTCGCGGGCGCACGTCCTGAACGATGGGACCACGTCTTCGCCAGTGTCCAGTCGCTGCAGTCGTACGGCGTCGCGAACATCCCAGCCCACAGCTACGAAATTGTCGTCATCGACGAGTTCCACCACGCACAAGCTCCGACGTACCGGCGATTGCTCGACCATCTGATCCCGCGGGAGCTGCTCGGCCTCACCGCCACTCCCGAGCGCGCCGATGGCATCGATGTCCGCGCCGCGTTCTTCGACGGGCGAACCGCCACCGAGTTGCGGCTCTGGGACGCCCTGGGCAAGGACTTGCTCTGTCCCTTCCACTACTTCGCTGTCGCCGACGGCACCGATCTGCGCCGCATCACCTGGAGCCGGGGCCGGTACGACGAGGACGAGCTCTCGCACGTCTACACCGGCAACCGCGCGAGGGCCGCAATCGTCCTCAAGCAACTGCGCGAGAAGGTCATCGACCCGGGCTCGATGCGTGCCCTCGGATTCTGCGTCAGCGTCGCCCACGCCCGCTTCATGGCGCAGACTTTCACGGCCGCCGGCATCCCCGCACTCGCGGTCAGCGGCGACACACCGGCCATCGACCGGCAGCGCGCACTGGAGGACCTGAAGTCTCGGCGCGTCAACGTCCTTTTCGCTGCCGACCTGTTCAACGAGGGCCTCGACCTCCCGGATGTTGACACGGTGCTGTTCCTTCGCCCGACCGAGAGCGCCACGGTCTTCCTGCAGCAGTTGGGTCGCGGGCTTCGCCGCACTCCCGACAAAGCGGTGCTGACCGTCCTCGACTTCGTTGGTCACCACCGTCAGGAGTTCCGTTTCGACAAGAAGCTGCGCGCGCTTACCGGTGAGACCCGGCGCGGCCTCGAGCGCGAGATCGAACGAGGCTTCCCCTTCCTGCCCTCCGGTTGTCAGATCGTGATGGACCGGCAGGCTCAGTCACTGATTCTGGACAACCTGCGGACCCAGGTCGCGAACAGTTGGAAGGCCATGACCGCAGAGCTTCGCTCCTACGGCGACCTCGACCTCCAGACCTTCGTGCACGAGTCGGGCATCGAACTGCCTGACATCTTGCGGCGCGGCAAGAAGTCCTGGACCCAACTCCGCCGAGACGCCGACCTTCCCACGCCCGATGGGACGCCACGCGAGACTGAGCTGCTCAGGCGGATTCGTGCGTTCGCCCACGTTGACGATCGGGTCCGGGCGGCCGGCTACGTCGGATTGCTGACGTCCGACACGAGCTATGACAACCTCACAGTTGCGGAACAGCGGCTGGCGCGGATGCTCTTCTTCTCCGTCTTCCCCAACGGCGGCGGCTTCACCGCCTACGACGACGGGCTGGCCGCCATCCGCAACGAAAACGCTGCCGCCGCCGAACTCGGCGCGGTCGTCGACCTTGTATTCGCCGAGACTCGCCATGGCGCCCTGCCACTGTCGGGATCACTCGAGCACCTACCGCTGCGCGTCCACGCGTCGTACCAACGCGAAGAAATACTCGCGGCCCTCGACTACGCCAATCTCCAACGCAAGCCGACGAGCATGATGCAAGGCGTCGCATACTCCGAAGCGTTCAACGTCGACGCCTTCTTCGTCACTTTGAAGAAGTCAGAGGCCGACTACTCCCCCACCACCATGTATCGCGACTACCCGATTAGCCCCACCTTGTTCCATTGGGAGTCGCAAAACGCCACGTCCGGTGCCACCCCGACGGGCCGGCGCTACCTCGAAGGCACGAGTACCGTGTTGCTCTTCTGCCGGATCGAGCACAAGGGCGAGTACGACACCGCTCCGTACATCTTCCTGGGACCGGCCTCGTACGGAAGCCACGTCGGCGAGCGTCCTATCGCCATCACCTGGAACCTCCAACACGCCATGCCGACAGAGTTCTTTGCGAACGCCACCCTGGCTAGCTCATAAGGGTTGCACCACTCGGCTTGTGCCCCATGGTGCGTACGCGGCCACCTCGATTTCACCGTGACGAATATTTGCTTGAACGACCACGGCCGGCGCTGGACTCGGCTTGAATCTACCCACCGAGACTCCGTGGAGCGCCATGACCAAGTATCACCCCTATTCGCGTCGCGAGTTCCGTCGACGGCTGCGCCACTGGATCCGGCGCAACCACAAGGCCGTATTCAAGCTCACTATCGGGATAGTCATCCTGATCGCGCTCATCACGCTGATTTTGATCGCCGCCTACCCTCACGCGGCCTTCATGTGGTGGCTGATGGGATCGTTGCAGACCGGCATGGTCGCTACCTACCTACACTTGCTCCACACCGGGTTTCTGGCACACGATGCGGACGCAATCCGACACGTCCGCGGAGCTTGGGGCGAGGACAACACGCGCAGTGAACTGCAGCGCGCTAAGCGCAAGAAGCTCATCTGGGGTTGGGTCGACAGCCTGGGGCTGCAACACGGTGATATCGACCACCTTGTGGTCACCAGAAGCGGCGGACTGGTAGCGGTCGACTCGAAATGGCGAAGCCAGATCAACGACACCAGTGACATGGCACGCGCAGCCCAGAAGGTGCGCCTTCGAGCCGAAGGGGTGACGCGGGATCTTCTCAAAGGAACCACACGCGGAACTCGACGGGCGAACGTCAACCCACTCAGCGTCACCTCCGTCGTCGTCCTCTGGGGACCGGCCCAGCACAATGTGCCGGACGGAGCCTCGGTAGACGACATCGAATTCCTCGCGGGCCGAAAGTTCGTGGATTGGCTCGCGCGACTCGAGGGTCAAACGGTCGACCGCGCCGCAGCGACTGACATCGTCCGCAACTTGAAGACCCGGCGCGCAGTGACGGAGAAGGCAGACCCTGGACGCGTGCGGAGTGGACACGTGCATTGAGCAACGGGCCCCAACTCACGACCGACTCGTTCCTCAAGACTGGCGCCGACGCAGCGTCGAGCCACGCTGACCCGGATGGAGGGCGGCGGCCTGCTTGACCAGCAAGGGCTGAGCCACGGAGTGCTCCCATGGCTGGGAGCCGACGACTCCCCGTCTACGTCAGCCTGGAAGAGGCCGCCGAGATGATGTCGCTCTTCTCTCGCGCCATCCGCGTCCGCCTCGACGAACTCGCGGCAGCACTGCGCCCCATCCCCCGGCGCGGAGGGCAGCGGACATCCACACTCTCGGGTGAGTATGGACGTCCGGGTCGATGCCGTTGAGGCCTAGGCGCAGCGCCAGATGCCGTTGGCACAGCGTCGGTCGATGATGTAGGTGGTTCGGGCGGTGCGGTGGGTGCGATGGCCGGTGACGGTGACCTTTTCGGTGCCCCAGGCAGTGTCGACCTTGAAGGTGTGGAGGTAGGTCCCTGCGCGGGTGGCACGTGCCCGGATGACGGTCTGGGCGTCGATTCGCACGGTGAAGGGTTCGCGCGGGGCGAGGCCATTGACGGTCAAGGTCTGGGGGTCCGAGGCGCGGATGCCGCGGTAGGCGACGTCCAGGGTCAGGGGTAGTGCCTTGACCTTGATGCGGGTAGTCCCAGTGCGGTCGCGCAGGGAGCCGGTGACCCGGATGGTGACGTTCTTGGTCTGGTAGTTCTCGGGTGCGTGCAGCGTGACCTTGGCGCTGCCGCGGGCGGTGGCTTTGCCACGTGCGCGGGTCTTGCCCAAGTCGGCGGTGAACTGTTCGCCGGCCGCGAGACCCTTGATCCGGACGCTGAACGTCTTGGTCGCGTTGACCTTCTTCTCGGTGGTGACCTTCAGGGTGGTCGCGGGGAGCGCAACGGTGATCGCGTGGGTGGCGGTCGTGCTTCCGGCCGTGTTGGTCGCGGTCACGGTGTAGGCCTGTGTACCCGTCTGGGTCGGGGTCACGGTGGTGGTGCCGGTGGCGTTCAACCCTTCTGGGGTCCAGGAGCCGGTGACGGTGTCGGCGTCTGTGGCGGACCAGGTCAGTTGGCCGCTCTTGCCCAGACGCAGCTTGGTGGCGCCGTTGAGGGTGATCGCGGGTGCGGTACGGGGTGCCACGGACGCGCTGGTGGTGCTGGCTGTGGTGGCGGTGTAGCCGGGTCGGGTCAGGGTGGCGGTGAGGGTGAGTCTCTGTCCTTGGTCGGCCTTGGTCAGGGTGTACGTCGCGTCTGTCCCGATGAGGGTGCCTGCACGGCTCCATTTGTAGGTGACACCCGAAGGGGCAGGGGTGGAGTCAGCCGAGGCGGTAAAGGTGTCACCGACCCTGGCGCTTCCGTTGATCGTTGCCGTCGGGTTGGTGAACGTGGCTGCAGCAACCTTCTCGCTCGCCGCACTGGTCAGAACCTGGTCGGCGAACCCGGCCAACGTCGCAGCCGTCGTGACGGTGATCTTCTTGCCGAACGTCGCGGCAGTCAGATCCAGCGTCGAGTTGGTGGCTCCAGCAATCACGTCACCATCGGCCAACCACAAATAGGTCACCGACGCGCCAGGCATGGCGTGCGGGACAGCGCTCAACGTCTTACCCACCACCGCATCACCGGTGATGGTGGGCTTGATCCCGGTCTGGGTGCGCAACGGGGCAACCAGTGCAACAGAGTGGAGACCGCCGGCGGCTACAGCGATGTAGGTGGCGCCTGCAGGGAGAGCCGGCACGGACGTTTGACCGGAGCCGTTGTAGCCGAAGGCCTTGATCTGGCCATCGCTGGTCAATCCAAGGGAGTGGTCGCGGCCGGCGGCGACAGCGGTGTAGGTGAGGCCGGCGGGGAGAGCCGGCACGGAGGATTGTCCGGAGACGTTGTAGCCGAAGGCCTTGATCTGGCCGTCGCTGGTCAACCCGAGGGAGTGGTTGCCGCCGGCGGCGACAGCGGTGTAGGTAACGCCTGCAGGCAGAGCCGGCACGTTCGTTTGACCGTAGCCGTTGCCGCCGAAGGCCTTGATCTGGCCGTCGCTGGTCAACCCGAGGGAGTGGAAGCTGCCGGCGGCGACAGCGGTGTAGGTAACGCCTGCAGGCAGAGCCGGCACGTTCGTTTGACCGTAG
>JARICB010000385.1 GCA_029264225.1 Nocardioides sp.
TGCCGGGTCCACCGGTGATCGTGAAGCTGACGGCCCCGTCAGGTGCGGCGCCACCGGGCACGGAGACCGAGGCGATCGCCTCGACCGCGTCGGTGGTCAGCGCCGGGTTCTTGGTGAAGGTGAGCAGCGTGGTTGACACGGCTGCGCGCTTGACCACGTCGAGCAGCATCGTGCTGGAGTCGCTGCCGGACCAGGTGTTGGCGTCGGTCGGGACGAAGGTGGCACGCACGGGATAGCTGCCCACGTTCAGGTCCGCGATCGTATGGCTGGCGGTGCCGTCCGGGTTGAGCGCCACGTCGTGGGTGGTGCCGGCGTAGCTGAACCGGATGGCGCCGAGCGGAGCCCCTGCACCCGTTGCCGGGCTCACCGTCGCCGTGGCGATCGAGAATCCGGTCGGTGCGATCTCGCTCTTGGACAAGGTCAGCCCGGTCGTCGTGGCGCGCGCGGGCTTGACCTGTAGTGCGATCGGCCCCGCGGCGCTGGCGTCGTAGAGGGTGGTGTTCGTCGGCACGAACCGCGCCTCGATGTTGTGTGCCCCGACAGCCTGGAGCGGCAGGGTGACGGCTGGGGCGATGCCGTTGGTCACTGTGGCGGTGGCCAGATCCTCGCCGGACGTGGTGTTGATGTAGCGCAGGGTGCCGTTGGCGCTTCCACCGTCGACCGTGACGTTGGCGCTGGCACTGACGGGCGTGTTCTGCTGCACCGAGGTGCTCGACAGGGCGAAGTTGACGATCTTCGAACGCGACCGCACAGTGATCGCGTCGACGACCGGTGAGACCCCCGAAACGCAGGTGGCGTTGTCGTTGAACGTCTGGAAGTAGCTGTTTCGCTTCCACTTGATCCGCGCCACGACACTGCTGGCAGGCGCCTGGGTGATGTTCAGGGTGCCGGGTGTCGCGGGTGCGGTGATCGCGACGACGTTGGAACCGTTGGAGATCAGGTTGATCGGGTCGGAACCGGTTCCATCACTGATCCAGCTCGCCTTGACGTCGGCTCGGGTGAAGGGTGTGGTGAACGTCTTCGGAACCCCACCAGCGTTGACCTTGAAGTCGGCGGCACCCTCGACCCAGCCCTGGCCCCAGGCCAACATCATGTTGTACGTCGTCTTGCCGGGCCAGGACAGCACCGTCGAGGCCCTCACGTTCGCCGTCTCGTTGACGTACATCGTGGCCGGCGCATCGGTGTCGATGGTGACCGTCGCAGGCTCGTTGATGTCACCACTGCAGGTGTGCGCGATGTTGGTCACGCCTGCCTGCGCGGGAGCTGAGACAACGGCCACCGCCGAGGCTGCCAGAGCCAGGCTGAGGGCGATGCCGACACTGGGCCGCGCCATCAGGAACCGCGTGCGGGCGTGGCGAAATGAACGGGGCAACGAAGGCATGAAGGACTTTCTGAAGGACCGAGAGAGAGCCGGACAGACCCGAGAGTTTGAGTAGGTGCCACCGGAGGCGGCCGGTGATCGGCGCCTCGACACGAGGTGGGTGAGAAGACGCGTCGGAGGCGCTGGCAAGCAACCGCGTTGGAGATGGCACAACCGCGGAGTGAATCTCTGGCGCGTGGAGGGGGGACACACACGCAAGGTGGAGCTCCCGCGTCTAGGGGTCACGACACGGGATGGGGTGCTCACCTGGAGGTTTCAGAACCTAGGCGAAGCACTCACTTGGGCCACACATCTGCAGGATGGAGCTCCCGCGCGAGCAACAAGGGGCAGTCGCTCGCGCGGGAGATCTGTAAGCGGGCCGCGCAGAGGCCGGGGGGACCTCCTGCGCGACCCGCCACGCATCACTTGACCTGGAAGGAGACCTTGCCCTTCGAGGCGTTGGTCGTGTTCGAGCCGGCGAACGTGGCCTTCACGGTGTACTTACCCTTCTTCAGCTTCTTGAACACGGCCTTGGCCGCACCCGAGGAGTTCACCTTCGTGCTCACGGTCTTGGACTTCTTCGAGCCCTTCTGCTTGAGCACGAGCTTGATCTTGCCCGCGGTCGAGGAGGAGTCGGCTGCGCTCACCTTGGCCTTCACGACGGCCTTGCTGGCCTTCTTGGAGACCTTGGCCTTCAGCTTGGTGGTGGTGGCAGACTTCGCAGCCGTGCCCGGGGCGCCCGGAACCGGGGTGCCCGGGACAGTGATGGGGCCCGGAGCCGGCACGGTGGGCGAACCCACGGGAGCCACGGCAATCGTGTCGACAAGCATGTTCTGACCGGCAGCAGCGGTGCACGGAATGGTGAAGATTCCAGCGTTCGAGCCGTCCGCCTTCTTCAAGAACATCTTGGCGACGAAGTTGCCCATGGTGATCTTGTGCGAGGCACCCGCAGCGCCGCCGGTCACCGTGTAGAGGGGACCAGTGGCGTTGAGGACGACCGGACCACTGGCCGGGATCTGCGTCGGCGGAATCGAGAGCCCGTTGGTCGCCTCGACAGCATCGAGCGCTGTCTTGACGTCTGCGGAGCCCTCAATGGTCTTGGCCTCGAGGACGTCCCGCATGGGGTCCACCAGGTCCGCTGGGACGGTGACCTTGGCAAGCCCCGTCAGGACCGGCGTGGCTGCGCCAGAGGCGAGTGAGGCGGGCGCGTCGGTGTCCATCACGGCGGTGAAGGTCTTGGCACCGAGGACCGGCACGGTGCAGTTGTAGGTCAGGGTGCCCGAGGCCGCGCTGGCCGGAACGGCCATGAGGGCGCTGCCGACGGCAAAGCCACTGATGGTTGCCGCGGCGAGGAGCTTACGGGCCGTGTTTGGGGCGTGCGAAGAACGCATTCTTATTCCCTCCCAGGAACTTCGATGAGTGAGTCCGGATCCTCCCTCCCAGAACGATCCGGCCACTCAGCCAAGCATCCCCACCTCGAAAGTGGAACGCGTTCTAGTACACAAAGTGGTAACAAAATCCACATAACGCCCCCATTTGGCCACAATCGTGGCCTCGCTGGACGTTTGCGCACCATTTGTCAACGCAAGCCTCACCTGCTGTGACACCTCGACAGAACGACAGCGGTATCCAGCAGCCACCTGGTGGCTGGCGGATACCGCTGTCCTGCAACCCCGGTGGGCAGGCGCTCAGGGGGCGATGATCCGATCCAGGATCCGGCCCAGGATCAGCCACCCGATCGCGGCCACTCCCCAGTTCACCAGGGAGTTCCTGGTCTCGGCGTCTGGCCCCTCGAACACGTGCACGGCCCCGTCGCGGGAGAACACCCCCAGGTCGAGTAAGTCGCCAGCGTGCAGGACCAACTCCACCCCGGCGTTCGATGGAGGAGCCCCGAGAGCGATCAGCAGCGCCCCGAACGCCAGGACGAGCGCGCAGAGCACACAGATCAGCCAGACCACCCGTGAGAGTCCGGCCCGCAGGGAGGTAGCGACCGAGGCGTCGCGGGTGCCGGTGTCGCTGTTGCGAACGGGGTTGGTCATGGAGTCCTCAGGCAGGAGATCGTCATCACCGGGCGACGAACGTGGCCTTGCCCGGCCCGTTCGCCATGAACGACTGCATGCCGATGGCCCGGTCCTCGGTCGCGAAGACCGCAGCGAACTGGCCCCGCTCGAGTGCGAGGCCGGTATCGAGATCAACCTCCAGACCTCGGTCGATGCAGGTCTTGGCCGCCCGCAGTGCCAGCGCCGCGGCGCCGGTGAACTGGCCGGCCCAGGCCAACGCAGCGGCGTAGACCTCATCGGGGGCGACCACCTTGTCGACCAGGCCCAGCGCCAACGCCTCATCGGCCTTGACGAAGCGGCCGGTGAAGATCAGGTCCTTGGCCTTGCTCGGACCGATCAGCCGGGCGAGCCGCTGGGTGCCACCGGCACCCGGGATGATCCCCAGCAGCACCTCGGGCTGACCGAAGGTGCTGTCGTCAGCGGCGATTCGCATGTCGGCCGCCAGCGCGAGTTCACAACCGCCACCCAGCGCAAAGCCGCGTACGGCGGCCACGACCGGCTTGGGGATCCGGGCGACTGCGGTGACGGCACTCTGGATCGTCTCCGATGCGCGCACCATGTCGGCGTAGGACAGATCCGCCATCTCCTTGACGTCATTGCCGGCAGCGAAGACCCGCTCTCCGCCGTAGACGACCACGGCCCGGACGTCATCGCGCTCGGTGGCTTCTTGCGCGGCCGCCGCGATCCCCGCCTGGACCGCGAAACTGATCGCATTCATCTTGGGCCGGTCGAGACGGATGGTGGCAACGCCGTCGGCAACCTCGAGTCGGACGTGCTCCTGCTGCTGGTCGTGGGTCATACCTGCATTCAAGCGGCAGGCCCGTGCTGGCGTCCACGCGGGCTGCAGGGAGAATGCAGGGGTGACACCAGGAATGTGGACCCACAACGGCGAGAGCACCACGGTCTGGCCGGGCCGGAACTGGCCACTCGGCTCGACGTGGACCCAGGAGGCGACCAACTTTGCGGTTTACGCACCTCGGGGAACGACCGCCTGGGTCTGCCTCTTCGACGACGGCGGCGACGAGTACCGCGTCGAGATGACGGAGAACTCCCTGGGCATCTGGCACTGTGCCGTGCCGGGTCTGCAGCCGGGAACGCGCTACGGCTACCGGGTGGACGGGCCCTGGGACCCGACCACCGGGCTGCGCTTCAACGTCGACAAGCTGCTGTTGGATCCCTACGGCAAGGCCGTCTCCGGTGAACTGACGCCCGGGCCGGCGATGTTCGGCTATGTGCTCGGCTCCCCCGACGAGCGCAGCACCCTTGACTCAGCGCCGTACGTACCCCGCACAGTGGTCGTCAACGACGAGTTCGACTGGGGCGAGGAGGTGCCGCAGCGCCGTCGCTGGCGCGACACGGTGATCTACGAGCTGCACGTCAAGGGTATGACCGCCCTGCACGACCGGGTACCGGAGGAACTGCGCGGCACCTACGCCGGGCTGGCAACCCCTGCCGTCACCGACTACCTGCGCGATCTCGGCGTGACGGCGGTGGAACTGCTGCCGATCCACCAGTTCTTCTCCGAGCCGTCCCTGGCAGAGCACGGACTCGTCAACTACTGGGGCTACAACTCACTCTCCTTCTTCGCCCCCCACAACGCCTATGCCGCGACCGGCGACCGTGGCCAGCAGGTGCGTGAGTTCAAGGAGATGGTGAAGGCCTTCCACGACGCCGGCCTCGAAGTCATCCTCGACGTGGTCTACAACCACACCGCCGAGGCTGGCCCGCTCGGCCCGACGCTGTCGTTCCGTGGCCTCGACGACCTCGGCTACTACCAGCGCGTCGAGCACGGCGACCCAGGCAGCACGGCTACCGACTCCGGGCCGGACACCTACTGGGACGTCACCGGGTGCGGCAACACCGTCGACTCGACCCACACCCAGAGTCTGCGACTGATCCTGGACTCCCTGCGCTACTGGGTCAGTGAGATGCACGTCGACGGTTTCCGCTTCGACCTGCTCAGCGCCCTGACCCGCACGCACCAGCAGGTCGACATGGGAAGCCACCTGCTGACCGCCATCGGTCAGGACCCGATCCTGCGGCACGTCAAGTTGATCGCCGAGCCCTGGGACGCCTCGATGGACGGCTACCAGCTCGGGCAGTTCCCACCGCCGTGGGTGGAGTGGAACGACCAGTACCGAGACACCATGCGCGACTTCTGGCGTGGCCACACCTCCGGCGTGCGCACCGTCGCGACCCGGCTGGCCGGCTCGAGCGACCTGTACGCCGACGACGGCCGTTCGGCGTACGCCTCAGTCAACTTCATCACCGCTCACGACGGCTTCACCCTGCGCGACCTGGTCTCCTACAACGACAAGCACAACGAGGCCAACGGCGAGGACAACCGCGACGGCACCGACAACAACCGTTCCTGGAACTGCGGAGTCGAGGGCGAAACCGACGACCCCGACATCATTGCCCTGCGGCGCCGGCAGGCCGCCAACCTGATGGCCACCTTGTGCCTGTCCAACGGCGTGCCGATGCTGACCGCCGGTGATGAACGCGGCCGGACCCAGCGCGGCAACAACAACGCCTATGGCCAGGACAACGAGCTCTCGTGGATCGATTGGCGTCCCGACGATGCCTGGCTCGACGTCTACGACATCACCAAGACCGCGCTGCGGATCCGCCGCGACCACCCCGCGCTGCGACAGCGCCACTGGTTCGAGGGTCGCCCGGCGATCAAGGGCGGGCCCAAGGACCTGGTCTGGTTGCATCCGGACGGGCGCGAGATGACGGGCGAGGACTGGCATGACGACGGCCTCGCATCGGTCGGGATGTTCGTCTCGGGCGACCCCCTCCGCTCCCCCGGTCCCCGCGGAGAACAGCTCCACGACGCATCGTTCATCATCTGGCTCAACGCCTCGCCCTACGACGTCAACGTGACCCTGCCGGAGAACAACTGGGTACAGGAGGGTCAGGTAGTGCTCTCCACCGATCCGGCCCACCAGGTCGGGGAACCGGTCCTGGCCGGTCACACCTTCACTCTCTGCGCCCGCTCGTTGCTGCTGCTCCAGGGCGCCTGAGCTCCGCACCTGCGATCCTGCACCGCCATCCGCGATCTCGAAACGTTGGCACTCGTAGCCCAGTAGGCGACCCCGGGGGTGTGAGATCGTCCACGGATGAACTGGCGACACCTGCCGATCGTGCGGCACCCGAGCGCGAACCTGTTGATCGTCCAACTCCTCGGGATCTTGATCTACCCGTTCCTCGGTGAACAGCCGTTGGGTCGGGCCATCTTCTCGATCTTCGCGCTCGTCGTGCTGGTGCTCGCCCTCGCCGCGGTGCGGAGGACCCCTGCCCTGAGCTGGGTCTCGGCCCTGCTCGGGTTACCCGTCGTCGTCCTGACGATCTGGGAGGCGGTCGCGCCCGGCACCGAGTGGGTGGTGCTCTGGTCGGCGATCTTCCACGCGGGGTTCTACCTCTACACGGCCTACGCGTTGCTGAAATACATGTTCGCCGATCACACCGTCTCGACCGACGAGCTCTACGCCACCGGTGCCACCTTTACCGTCTTGGCGTGGGGCTTCGCCTACATCTTTCTGGCCGTCGACATCATCTGGCCCGACTCCTTCTCGATCGTCGGCAACCCGCTCGACGCGCGCGCGTGGTTCGACCTGCTCTTCCTCTCGGTCACCACGATGACCAGCACCGGACTCTCCGACATCGCACCCATCCGTCCGCACGCCCGTTCCTTCGTGATGATCCAGGAGATCGCCGGAATGCTCTACCTGGCACTGGTGGTCGCCCGGATGATTGCGCTCACCGTCCGCAAGACCCCGATGGGTCGCGACGCCGACGACAGCTGAGGGCGCACGCGGCGCCTCAGGCAGGCAGCGCGACGAGACCCATCTCGGCGACCGAGGCGAGCGCAGCATTGCGCGGCACGACCCGCACGGTGTAGCCGAACGCCCCGGAGTGGTCGAGCAGCACCTCGGCATCGAAGCGATGTCTGTTGCCTTCGTAGGACTCGCCGACGTGCATCGAGGAGGTCGCGGCATCGATCAGGTCGTCGTCACTGCTGGCCCGGCCATGCACCACCTGCACCTCGACGTCATCGACCCCGAGCTCACCGAGGGCAACGAAGGCGCGGACCACCAGGGTTGCGCCTACCTCCGCGGTGTCGCCGACACCGGTCGACTCGACGTGCTCGACGCGCACACCGGGCCAGCTGGCCCGGATGTGCTGCTTCCACCGCGAGAGGTCGCGGGCGCCGTGGTAGTCGGAGTTGAGCGCCCGTGACGTGTGAGCGGCCGGCGCGTAGAGCTCACGCACGTAGTCACGCAACTGCCGGGTGGCCAACACCTTGGGACCGAGCGACTTGAGCGTGTGCCGCACCATCTCCAGCCAGCGCGTAGGGACGCCCTCGGCATTGACGTCGTAGAAACGCGGGGTGACCTCGTTCTCGAGCAGGTCGTAGAGCGCGGCGGCTTCGAGATCATCACGGCGGTCTCCCTCGAAGGCCGGTTGACCGGACCCGATGGCGGGGTCGGCGGACGGGATCGCCCAGCCGTTGTTGCCGTCGTACCACTCATCCCACCACCCGTCGAGGATCGAGAGGTTGAGACCACCGTTGAGGGCGGCCTTCATCCCGGAGGTGCCGCAGGCCTCGTAGGGACGCAGCGGGTTGTTGAGCCACACGTCACAGCCGGGGTAGAGCGGCTGCGCCATCGCGATGTCGTAGTTGGGCAGGAAGACGATGCGGTGGCGCACCTCTGGGTCGTCGGCGAACCTGACGATCTCCTGGATCAGCTTCTTGCCACCGTCGTCCGCGGGGTGCGACTTGCCCGCGATGACGAGCTGGATCGGACGCTCGGGGTCGAGCAACAGCCGCTTGAGCCGGGCGGGATCGCGCAGCATCAGGGTCAGCCGCTTGTAGGACGGCACCCGGCGTGCGAAGCCGATCGTCAACACATCGGGGTCGAGCACGGTGTCGATCCAACCGAGCTCGGCCGGCGCGAAGCCACGTTTGGCCGACGACTTGCGCAGCCTGGACCGGGCATCGTCGATCAGCTTGCTCCGCAGGGTGCGCTTGAGGTCCCAGATCCGCTGGTCGTTGACCTCATCGATGAGGGGCCAGAGGGCGTCGGTGTCGTCGGCGTCGACATCGCCGCCGAGTTCGGCAGCCAGCTCGAAGACCTCGCGGGCGATCCAGGTCGGGCCGTGGACGCCGTTGGTGATGGAGCCGATCGGCACCTCTGCCTCGTCGAAGGCGGGCCACAGGCCGTTGAACATGCCGCGACTGAC
>JARICB010000414.1 GCA_029264225.1 Nocardioides sp.
GTCTCGAGGACGTCCTGTCGCGGTGTCTATGCCGCGGGCGACTGCACCGGGGTGCTGATGCTCGCCTCCGTCGCGGCGATGCAGGGGCGGATCGCGATGTGGCACTTCCTCGGCGACGCGGTGTCCCCGCTGGACCTCAAGAAGGTCTCCTCCAACGTCTTCACCTCACCCGAGATCGCCACCGTCGGCTGGTCACAGCAGGCCGTGGACGCCGGTGAGATCAGCGCCCACGTCGCGATGCTGCCGCTGGCCGGCAACGCCCGCGCCAAGATGCAGGGTGTCCGCGACGGCTTCGTCAAACTCTTCATCCGACCCGAGACCGGCATCATCGTTGGGGGAGTGGTGGTCGGTCCGCGCGCCTCGGAACTGATCCACCCGGTCTCGATCGCGGTGGCCGAGTCGCTGACCGCCGACCAGTTCGCCCACGCGTTCACCGTCTACCCCTCGATCAGCGGCTCGATCGCCGAGGCCGCCAGGCAGTTGCACCGCGTCGACTCCTGAGGGCAATCCAGTCACGATTCCTTACGTGACAATTACACGCGTGTAGTTGTCGAGGACCGGTTGTGCCCGCTCGGCGGGCATGTTCTGATCAAGAGTCCCGTCAGTCACATCCGTCCCACGGGCCACCTCGATGATCAGGAGTGCCACGCCACATGCGCCGTCTGTCCAGACTCCTCACCACCACGGTGGTCACCAGTGCGCTGGCTCTGACGGGTGTCGTCTCACCCGCCGAGGCGGCCCGCAGGGCCGAGGTGTTCCCCGTCGCGGGACCGGCCACGATCACGGTGACCGGGCACGGCTACGGGCACGGTCACGGGCTCTCGCAGTACGGCGCCGAGGGGGCCGCCCAGCAGGGGCTGAACTGGCAACAGATCATCGATTTCTACTACCCGGGAACCTCATGGGGGGAGCTTCGGGGATCGATCAAGGTGCTCATCTCCGGTGACACCACCAGCGACGTACAGGTGCTGTCCCAGCCCGGCCTCAAGGTCACGCGGCTCGCCCCGCGCACGACCTGGACGGTGCCGGCCAACCGGGCCAAGCGGTGGCGGCTGCAACCGCGCGGGCCCAGGACACTCGTGCAGTTCAAGCGGCCCGGCGGGTGGACGAGTTGGAAGTCGTTGCGGGGTGAGGCGGAGTTCTCGGCCGTCAGCAAGAAGATCACCCTGGTCAAGAACCGCACGACATCGACCTACCGTGGACGGCTCCGCTCGGCGATGCCCACCGCTGGATCGGGCACCCGCGACACGGTCAACATCCTCGGTCTCGAGGCCTACCTGCGCGGCGTCGTGCCGCTGGAGATTCCGGCGCTGTGGAGCCCGGCTGCGGTCAGCGCGCAGGCGGTGGCCGCCCGCACCTACGCAGCTGCGGAACGCTCGCACCCCAACGCCTCGCACTATCAGATCTGCGACACCACCCAGTGTCAGGTCTACGGCGGCTACGACGTCGAGCACGCCAGCGCCACGGCGGCGATCCGAGCCACGGCGCGACAGGGGCTGCTCTACGACGGAAGACCGGCCTTTACCCAGTTCTCCGCGAGCAGCGGCGGCTGGACCTCGGCCGGCTCGGCGCCTTACCTGGTGGCCAAGGAGGATCCCTATGACGGCTGGGCCGGCAACAAGGTGCATACCTGGACCGTGGACGTCTCCGACGCGACGCTGGAGAAGCACTACCCGTCGATCGGTGACCTGACCTCGATCGAGATCGGCACCCGCGACGGCAATGGCGAGTGGGGTGGCCGTGTGCAGCAGATGTCGCTGGTCGGCACCACCGGACGTGCCGACATCAGCGGCGAGACCCTGCGCACCCTGCTCGGGCTGCGATCGTCGTGGTTCACGTTCACGGTGGCCCCGCTGACCGCCCGCGGTCAGCGCTGAGCGCCTCCCAGGACGACCACCAGGTCGCCGCCCTCCACTGCCTGGGTGCCTGGTACGGCGACGCGCACGACGGTGCCCGCACGGGGTGCAGTGATCGAGGCCTCCATCTTCATCGCCTCGATCGTGGCCACGGTCTGGCCCGCCTCGACGGTGTCGCCCTCCGCGACGCCGACGGTGACGACGCCGTCGAAGGGGGCCGCGACGTGCCCGCCGTCGGTCGCGTCGGCCTTCTCGGCGGTCGCGACCTCGGAGGAAATGTTGCGGTCGCGGACTCCCACCGGCCGCAGTTGCCCGTTTATGGTGCACATCACCGAGCGGATACCGCGCTCGTCCGGCTCGCTGATCGACTCCAGGCCGATCAGCAGCGTCTTGCCCTCACCGAGGGAGACCGAGTGCTCCTCGCCGCGGCGCAGACCGTAGAGATAGTCGATGGTCGGCAGCACCGAGACGTCGCCGTAGGTCTCGCGGACCTCGCGGAAATCCTTGGCCGGGCCAGGGAACAGCAACTGGTTGAGCGTGGCGCGCCGGTCGGCGCTCAGCCCGGCTGACTGCTCGGGGGTGAGGTCGGCGGCAGGCTTCTTCCAGGTGCGCCCCGCCAGCGCCTTGGTGCGGAACGGCTCGGGCCAGCCGCCCGGAGGATCGCCCAGTTCGCCGTTGAGGAAGCCGATGACCGAATCAGGGATGTCGTAGGAGCCGGGATCCTGCTCGAAGTCGACCGGGTCGGCCCCGACTGCCACCAGGTGCAGGGCCAGGTCGCCGACGACCTTGGAGGAGGGCGTGACCTTGACGATGTTGCCGAGGATGTCGTTGGCGGCGGCGTACATGTCCTCGATCTGCTCGAACTTCTCACCGAGCCCGAGGGCGATCGCCTGCTGGCGCAGGTTGGAGAGTTGTCCGCCGGGG
Organism: Nocardioides sp.; assembly: GCA_029264225.1. Lineage (GTDB taxonomy): Bacteria > Actinomycetota > Actinomycetes > Propionibacteriales > Nocardioidaceae > Nocardioides. Next base: position 2,781 of record JARICB010000414.1, read on the forward strand.
ATCTCGTGGCGGTAGACCCGACCGGTCGGTGCCGGCAGGCCCGATTCGAAGGGCGCGTAGACGCGACGGATCGCCTCCCAGTAGGGCTCCAGGGCGTTGACGTGCGTCAGCGAGAGACCGGTCTCGCGGGGGCTGTGGTCGGTCGCCGAGACCAGCGCAGACAGCGGTGGCTGTGACGTCGTGCCGGCCATCGAGGCACAGGCAGCGTCGACCGCGTCGACTCCGGAGTCGATCGCGGCGACCAGGGTCGCGAGCTGACCGCCGGTCGTGTCATGGGTGTGCAGGTGCACCGGCAGGTCGAACTCCTCGCGCAGCGCGGTGATCAGGGTGCGCGCAGCCGGCGCGCGGAGCAGGCCGGCCATGTCCTTGATCGCGAGCACGTGGGCACCGGCGTCGACGATGCGTTCCGCGAGGCGCAGGTAGTAGTCGAGGGTGTAGAGCCGTTCGTTCGGGTGGGAGAGATCGCCGGTGTAGCAGAGCGCCACTTCGGCGACCGTGGTCCCGGTGGCGCGGACCGCCTCGATCGCGGGTCGCATCTGCTCGATGTCATTGAGTGCGTCGAAGATCCGGAAGACGTCGATCCCGGTCTGTGCCGCCTCCTGCACAAAGGCCTGGGTCACCTCGGTGGGGTAGGGCGTGTAGCCGACGGTGTTGCGTCCTCGCAGCAGCATCTGCAGGCAGATGTTGGGCACGGCCGACCGGAGTTGCGCCAGCCGCTCCCACGGGTCCTCGGCCAGGAAGCGCAGCGCGACGTCGTAGGTGGCCCCGCCCCACGCCTCGAGGGACCAGAGCTCGGGCGTCGTACGGGCGAGGTGTCCGGCGACGGCGACCAGGTCGCGGGTGCGGACCCGGGTAGCCAGCAGCGACTGGTGCGCGTCGCGGAAGGTGGTGTCGGTGACCGCGACGGTGTGCTGGCCGCGGAGCCTGCGGGCGAACTCGTCGGGTCCGAGGGTGAGCAGCAGTTGCCGGGTGCCGTCGGGGGCCGGCACATCGAGGTTGACGGAGGGCAGCTTGGTGGCCGGGTCGATGGTCACCGGCGCCGGTCCGTGCGGCTGGTTGACGGTCACGTCGGCCAGGTAGGTCAGCAGCTTGGAGCCGCGGTCGCCGGAGGCGCGGGCCGAGAGCAACTGCGGATGGTCCTCGATGAACGAGGTAGTGACCCGGCCGGCCGCGAAATCGGGGTCGTCGAGCACCGCTTGCAGGAAGGCGATATTGGTCGAGACGCCCCGGATACGGAACTCGGCCACCGCCCGGCGGGCCTTCTCCAGAGCCTTGTCGAAGGTGCGCCCGCGGCAGGTGAGCTTGGCCAGCATCGAGTCGAAGTGGGCACTGACCTCGGCGCCGGTGTAGGTCGTGCCGCCGTCGATGCGCACGCCGGCGCCGCCGGGGGAGCGGTACGTCGTGATCTTGCCGGTGTCGGGTCGGAAGCCGTTGGCGGGGTCCTCGGTAGTGATCCGGCACTGGAGTGCGGCCCCGCGGATCGACACCGTCTCCTGTGAGAGGCCCAGGTCGGCCAGGGTGGCGCCGGCCGCGATCAGCATCTGCGACTGCACCAGGTCGACGTCGGTGATCTCCTCGGTCACGGTGTGTTCGACCTGGATCCGCGGGTTCATCTCGATGAAGACGTAGTTGCCCTCCGGGTCGAGCAGGAACTCCACCGTTCCGGCGTTGCGGTAGCCGATCTGGGTAGCGAACCGCACCGCGTCGGCACACATCCGGTCCCGCAACTCCGGGTCGAGATGGGGGGCGGGCGCGATCTCGACCACCTTCTGGTGGCGGCGCTGCACCGAGCAGTCGCGTTCGAAGAGGTGCATCACGTTGCCCTCACCGTCGGCCAGGATCTGCACCTCGATGTGGCGCGGATCGACGACGGCCTGCTCGATGAAGACCGTGGCGTCGCCGAAGGCGCTCTCGGCCTCGCGCATGCAGGTTTCGATCGCCTCGCGCAACTGGGCCCGGTCCTCGACGCGCCGCATACCGCGGCCACCGCCGCCGGCCACGGCCTTGACGAAGAGCGGCGCCGCGATGTCCTCGGCCGCGGCCATCAGCGCTGCCACATCGGTGCCCGGCTCGACGCTTCTCAGCGTCGGCACGCCGGCCGCCCTGGCGGCGGCGATCGCGCGGGCCTTGTGTCCGGTCAGCGTGAGCACCTCGGCGGTGGGGCCGATGAAGGTAATGCCGGCGTTGGCGCAGGCCTCGGCCAGCGCTGGGTTCTCCGAGAGGAAGCCGTAGCCGGGGTAGACCGCGTCGGCACCACACTTGAGGGCGACGGAGACGATCGACTCGGCGTCGAGGTAGGCCCGCACGGGGTGCCCCCGCTGACCGATCTCGTAGGCCTCATCGGCCTTGAGTCGGTGCTCGGAGCCGCGGTCCTCGTACGGGAACACCGCCACCGTCCTGGCGCCCACCTCGTAGGCGGCCCGGAACGCCCGGATCGCGATCTCGCCGCGATTGGCCACCAGCACCTTGGAGAACATGGTCGAAAGGCTAATGACCCGACGGTCGTGCCCGTCCCTCCTGGTCCACACAGCGGTCCATGGCTCGCGCTTGCGCAGGCTGCGAGGATCTACGGGTGCGCCTACAGCTGACCTCTCGAACGACTCGCCTGCTCGTGACCGCGGCGAGCCTGCTGGTCCTCGCCCCGGTGCTGGCCAGCTGCTCGAGCGACGAGCGGGTGCCCTACTCCGCGCCGCCGGCACAATCGATCGCAGGGTTGTCGGAGAAGATCAACTACGTCGCGATGGGCGACTCCTACAGCGCCGGACCCATGGTGACCACGGTGCGCGCAGACCCGTCGGGGTGCGTACGCTCGACCGACAACTACCCCGCCTTCCTGGCTGGTTGGCTCGGGGTCGAGTCCTACACCGACGTGACGTGCTCGGCGGCCGACACGAGTGACCTGTCCGGCAGCCAGACCCTGATCGATGGCACCAAGGCGGCACCGCAGCTCACGGCCCTCACGGCCGAGACCGACCTGGTCACCCTGGGTATCGGGGGCAACGATTTCGGTATCTTCTCCTCCCTGGTGAGCTGCGCCCCCGGTGGCGCCCGGGCCTGCCCCGCCGGGATGCGCCAGCGGCTGCTGGGAGATGCGTTGAAGGTGCAGCCGCGGGTGGCGAAGGCCGTGCGTGAGATCGCCCGCCGCGCACCGGACGCCGCGGTCTACGTCGTCGGCTATCCGCAGGTGCTGCCCACCACCAGCGGTTGCCCGGCAGTGCCATTGCCGCCCGTCCAACTGCAGATGGCCTCCGACGTGGCGACCCGACTCAACGCCTCGGTGCGAGCCGGCGCCGAGGCTGCAGGAGCGACCTACGTCGACCTGGAACAGGCCTCGGCCGGGCACGATGTGTGCGCGGGCAAGGACGCGTGGATCAACGGGCCGCGGATGCGGCCCGGGATCGCAGCACCGTTCCACCCGGTGCTGGCCGGGATGCGCGGAGCAGCCGAAACGATCTTCCACGCCATCTCGGGCCAGGACGCCCCGGCGAGCGATACGGCTACGCCGCCGGCCGACGCGATGGTGCACAACACCGCTCCCTGAGGCATCGGGGGCGAGAGCAGGTTCAGCGAGCCAGGGCTCGGCCCGCCGCCCGGCCGGAGAAGATGCAGCCGCCGAGGAAGGTGCCCTCGAGCGCGTTGTAGCCGTGGACGCCGCCACCACCGAAGCCTGCCACTTCGCCGGCGGCGTACAGACCTGCGATGGGCGTGCCGTCGGCCGCGAGGCACTGGCTCTCGAGGTTGGTCTCCAGCCCGCCGAGGGTCTTGCGGGAGAGGATGTTGAGCCGGACCGCGACAAGTGGGCCGTGCTCCGGATCGAGGATGCGGTGGGGCTTGGCCACCCGGACGAGCTTGTCGGTGCGCGAGCGGCGGGCGTTGGCGATGGCCATCAGTTGCACGTCCTTGGAGAACGAGTTCCCCGTCTCGCGGTCCCGGGCGACGATCTGAGCCTCGATGTCGGCCAGGTCGAGGTCGGGCCCGCGGGCGATCTCGTTCATCCCGGCGACCAGGTCGGCCAGGGTGTCGGCCACGACGAAGTCCTCGCCGTGCTGCTTGAAGGCCTCCACCGGCCCGGGAGCACCCTTGGCCAGCCGGCTCTTGAGCAGGAACTTCACGTCCTTGCCGGTGATGTCGGGGTTCTGCTCCGAACCGGAAAGGGCGAACTCCTTCTCGATGATCGACTGCGTCAGCACGAACCACGAGTAGTCATGCCCAGTGGCCAGCACCTGCTTCATCGAGCCGATGGAGTCGGCGCCCGGTACGCCGGACATGCCGACGAGTCGCTGGCCATGGGCGTCGAACCACATCGACGATGGGCCGGGCAGGATCCGGATGGCGTGATCGGGCCAGATCGGATCCCAGTTGTGGATGCCTTCGACATAGGCCCACATCCGGTCCCGGTTGACCATGGTCGCGCCGGCGTCCTGCGAGATCGCCTGCATCCGACCGTCCACATGGGCGGGGACACCGCTGATCATGTGCTGGGGCGCGGCGCCGACCCGCTCGGTCGGCCAGTTGCGGCGCATCAGTTCATGGTTGTGACCGATGCCCCCGCTGGTGACGACGACAGCGCCAGC
>JARICB010000436.1 GCA_029264225.1 Nocardioides sp.
ATTTGTTTGACTGTAAACCCCCACAACCACGCAGTCTCGGTCAGCTCTCGAGCGGCCAGCCGCGCTCGGCCCAACCGGCGGTGCCGGCGGTGACGTTGACGGCGTCGACGCCCTGCTCCTGCAGATAGTCGGCGATGGCGCGACTACGTCCGCCACTGGCACAGATGACCATGACGCGTCGGTCGGTGGGCACCTCGGCCAGCCGCTCGGGGACGTCGTTCATCGCGATGTGCACGGCCCCGGGAACGTGACCCGAGGCCCACTCGTCGTCCTCGCGGACATCGAGGACGAACCCGCCGCCGGCGTGCTCAGCGGCGAAGGTATCGAGGTCGAGCTCGTCGGGGTTGGCCTGCGCCTCGGCGACCTGGGCGCGAACGGCGTCCATATCGACCTCGCGGGCCTGGGAGATGATGTCGTTGAGGACCTGCGGGGGAAGGGCACCAGCCTGGTTGAAGAGCAGGATTCCGTCGCGGAAGAGCATCAGGGTAGGGATCGAGGAGATGCCCGCCTGTCCGGCCAGTTCCTGCTCGGCCTCGGTGTCTACCTTGGCGAAGGTGATGTCCGGGTTGGCCTCCGAGGCGGACTCGAAGACGGGGGCGAACTGGCGGCACGGGCCGCACCACTCAGCCCAGAAGTCGACGAGGGTGATGCCCTCTCGGGTGACGGTTTCCTCGAAGGAAGCATCTGTCAGTTCGATAGTGGCCATGCTCGCGAGCCTACCGATCGGTTGGGCATTGCCTGTGGGGTGGTGGACCCCGTTCAGCGGCCGGTGAACTCGGGCTTGCGCTTCGCGGCGAAGGCGCGCGGGCCCTCCCGAGCATCGTCGGAGGCGAAGACCCTGGCTCCGACGACGGCGTCGTCGGCCCAGCAGTCGTCTTCGTGGCGGCCCTCGGAGTCGCGGATCGTCTTGAGGATCGCCTGGACCGCGACCGGCCCGTTGGCCACGATCAGGTCGGCGATCTCCCGGGCCTTCGCCAGCGCCGTACCGTCCGGGACGACGTGGCCGATCAGTCCGTAGGACAACGCCTCGGCCGCCGAGATGTGTCGGCCGGTGAGCAGCATCTCGGCCGCGATCGTGGCCGGGACCTGGCGGGGGAGTCGCACGACCGAGCCGCCGAGGGGGTAGAGCGACCAACGGGCCTCGGAGACGCCGAACCTTGCCGACTCACCGGCCACGCGGATGTCGGTAGCCGTCAGGATCTCGGTACCGCCGGCGATGGCGGGTCCCTCCACCGCAGCGATCAGGGGCTTGGTCAGCCGAAAGCCCTTCAACAATGGCTTGATGATGGTCGGGTCGTAGTCACCCGATGCGAAGGACTCGGTCGGTGCCCTCTTCGACATCGCCTTGAGGTCGGCGCCCGCGCAGAAGTAGCCCCCCGCACCGGTCAGGATCACGGCGCGGATGGATTCGTCCGTGTTGACCCGCTCCCACGTGTCACCAAGTATCGCCAACATCTCGGTCGACAGCGCGTTGCGAGACTCTGGTCGATTCATCGTCACGGTCAGGACGTGAGCGTCCTGTTCAACAAGACAGTGCGGTGCAGACCCTGTGGGGAGCGACATGGAGAGATCCTAGTCACAAACGAGAACGTGTTCTAGTGTGCCGCTCATGGCCCTCAACATCGCCGATCTCTTCGAACACGCAGTCGACGTCGTCCCTGATCGGGGGATCATCCAGGTCGAGGATCGGATCGTCAGCTACGCCGACCTGGAGGCGGCTGCCAACCAGCTCGCGCACTACCTGGCGGATCGCGGCATAGGCCCTGGCGACCATGTCGGCATCTACGGCAAGAACAGCATCGAGCACGTGGTGGCGCTGCTGGCGACCTTCAAGATCCGTGCGGTCGCGATCAACGTGAACTACCGCTACGTCGAGGCCGAGCTCAACTATCTCTTCGACAACTCCGATCTCGTCGCGCTGATTCACGAGCGTCCGTACGCGCCGCTCGTCGCGGCCACTGCTCCCCAGCACGTGAGGCTGCACACCGTCGTGGCCATGCCGGACCCGACGGAGCCGCACAACGAGGCGGATGTCTCGGCCTACGGCGGCGTGCTCTGGGCCGACGCCCTTGCAGGGCAGAGACCCGAGCGGGACTTCGCGGAGCGCAGCGGCGATGACATCCACATCCTCTACACGGGCGGAACCACCGGCCAGCCCAAGGGCGTGATGTGGCGTCACGAGGACTTCTGGCGGGTGCTGGGCGGCGGCATCGACGTGATGAGCGGCACCCGGCTCGAGGAGTATGACCAGTCCAAGGTTGCGGCCAGCGGCGAGCCGATGGTGACGTTCCCGCTCAGCCCGCTGATGCACGGCGGCGCCCAGGCAGCCCTGCTCATGCACCTGTTCGCCGGCCACCGCACGGTGCTGGCGCCCAAGTTCGACGCCGACCAGATCTGGCGCACGATCGAGGCCAACAAGGTGCAGCTGATCTTCCTGACCGGCGACGCCATGGCACGTCCGCTGATAGAGGCCTACCTGGCCGGGAACTATGACGCCAGCTCACTCATCGCCGTCGCCTCGAGCTCCGCCATCTTCAGTCGACCGGTCAAGCAGCGCTGGATGGAAGCCTTCCCTGACACCTTCTTCACCGACTCGGTCGGCTCCTCCGAGACCGGCTTCCAGGGCACCGGCCTCCAGGACAGCGACAACATCCTGGGCGAGGGCCCGGTGGTGGCCCTCGGCCTGGAGAGCGTCGTCCTCGACGAGGACAACCGGATACTCGACCCCTTCGCCGATGTAGGCAAGGTCGGTCGACTTGCCCGCGGCGGCAGCGTACCGATCGGCTACTACAAGGACGAGGCCAAGTCGGCGAGCACGTTCCTGATGATCGACGGCGCCCGCTACTCGGTTCCCGGCGACTTCGCCCGGCTCGAGGGGGACAACAAGGTCACCCTGCTGGGCCGCGGCTCCAACTGCATCAACACCGGTGGCGAGAAGGTCTATCCCGAAGAGGTCGAGATGGCGCTCAAGAGCCATCCCGACGTCTACGACGCGCTCGTGGTCGGTGTTGCCGACGAGAGCTACGGCCAGCAGGTCTCGGCCGTCATTGAGACCCGCGACGGTGCCCGGCCAGAGCTCGACGACCTGCGGAACTACCTGCGCCAGCACCTGTCGGGCTACAAGTTGCCCCGGTCGGTGACCTACGTCGAGGAGATCCCACGCAGCGCCACCGGGAAGGCGAACTATCCGCGAGCCAAGGAGTTGGCCATGACGAATCTGGACCGCACCGGCAGCCGGGGCAGCGAGTCCTGATGCACACCGATCTGTGCGAGGTCTTCGGGATCGACTACCCGATCTTCGCTTTCACCCCCTCCGAGCACGTTGCGGCGGCAGTGACCCGAGCCGGTGGGCTCGGCGTGCTGGGCGCCGTCAGGTTCAACGACCCGGCCGAGCTGGACCGGGCCCTGACCTGGCTCGACGAGAACACCGACGGCTTGCCCTACGGCGTCGATGTCGTGATGCCGATGACCGGGCCCACCGAGGGGTCGTCGGTGGACCTCAAGTCGATGATCCCGCCGGAGCACATCAGCTTCGTCGAGCGCACCCTCCAACAACTCGGCGTACCGCCGCTGCCCGATGGTGAGGGCCGCGAAGGGGTGCTCGGTTGGCTGCACTCGGTCGCTCGCTCGCATGTGGACGTCGCGCTCACGCATCGACCTGTGCTGATCGCCAACGCCCTCGGCTCGCCGCCGGCCGACGTGATCGACCAGGCACATGCGGCGGGGGTGAAGGTGGCGGCGCTGGCTGGTGCCGCCAAGCATGCTCTGACCCATGTCGCCAACGGGGTGGACGTGATCATTGCCCAGGGCTTCGAGGCGGGCGGGCACACGGGCGAGATCGCCAGCATGGTGTTGACCCCGGAGATCGTCGATGCGGTGGGACCCGACGTGCCGGTGCTCGGTGCGGGCGGCATCGGCTCCGGTCGGCAGATCGCCGCCTCCTTGGCCCTGGGCGCCCAAGGAGTGTGGCTGGGCTCGTTGTGGCTGACGACCGCGGAGTATGCCCAACTCAACAGCAACCGAGCGATGACCGAAGCGTTCTTGCGCGCCTCCAGCGCCGACACGGTCCGGACCCGGGCCTACACCGGCAAGCCGGCCCGGTTGCTCAGGACGAGGTGGACCGACGCCTGGGACGCGCAGGATGCGCCCGCGCCGTTGCCGATGCCGTTGCAGAACCTGCTTGTCGCCGGTGCGCACGACCGGATGGGCGCCCACACCGACCCCGCCACGATCGCGATGCCTGTAGGGCAGATCGTCGGGCGGATGAACGAGGTCCGCCCGGTGGCTGACGTCATGGCCCAGCTGATCTCGGAATTCGACGCTGCGGCCGCCCGTCTCGCTGCGATTGCCGGCGCCTGATGGTGCTGCGATGCCACACGGCTGACCGGGTCAGGACCCTTACCCTGGCCCGCCCCGAGGCACTCAACGCCTTCAACGAGGAGTTGTACGACGCCCTGGCGCGGGCCCTGCTCGACGCCACCGAGGACCCGGGCGTGGCGGTGGTGCTGCTCACCGGCCAGGGGCGCGCGTTCAGCGCCGGCACCGATCTGCTGGAGATGCACCAGCGCAACAGCGACCCCACCTTCGTGCCGGGCGAGTTCGGCTTCCCCGGCCTGCTGGAAGTGCTGATCGGCTTCGAGAAGCCGCTCGTCGTCGCAGTCAACGGTCTCGGCCTGGGAATCGGCGCCACCATTCTGGGATACGCAGATCTGGCGTTCATGGCCTCGGCGGCTCGGCTGAAATGCCCCTTCACCAGCCTCGGCGTCGCTCCGGAGGCGGCCTCGAGCTATCTGCTGCCGCGACTGGTGGGGCGTCAGCAGGCGGCGTGGATGCTGATGAGCTCGGAGTGGATCGACGCCGAGCGGGCGCTCGCCATGGGCCTGGTGCTCGAGGTGTGTGCCCCCGATGACCTGCTCGAGGTCGCAATGACCCACGCGCGCACCCTGGCCGCCATGCCGATCTCGAGCCTGGTAGCGGTCAAGCAGACCATGCTGGCGGCGATCCGACCGGCCATCGAAGCGGCCAGAGAGCGTGAGCACGCAGCGTTCGCCGAGTTGTTGGGCGCACCGGCCAACGCCGAGGCACTGACCGCCTTCGCCGAGCGCCGTCCGCCGGACTTCACGTCCCTGCCTTCCGGCAGCTGACGACTCGGAGCGGGCTCAGACGGGCTCGGCGGCCAGCGCGCGGCCGATGTTCAGCGCCTGCTCGGTGCTGGCGCCGTAGGCGAACTCCCACCGGGTGGCGGCCGTGAAGTAGCGGTGCGCCTCCCCGTCGAGGTCGATCCCGACCCCGCCGTGCACATGCACGGTCGTATGCGCGATCGCATGCCCGGCGTCGGCGGCGAAGAGCTTGGCGATCGCCAGCTGCGTGTCGGCCGGCAGGCCCTCCTCGAGGCGCCAGACGGCCTGCCACAGCGTCAGGCGCTGGCCCAGAGTGTCGATATATCCGTCGGCGAGACGCTGCGAGACCGCCTGGAAGCTGCCGATCGGGCGGCCGAACTGCTCTCTTGTCCGGGCATACGCCGCGGTCAGTGCCAGCGCCCCCTCGGTAACTCCCAACTGCACCGCGCACGCCGCCACCGTGACGAGCTGCCGCAGCCGCTCATCGGCGCCCAGCAGCAACCGGTCTGCTCCGACCGGCACGCTGTGGAGGTCGAGACGGGCGACAGCATCGCCGTCCGAGAGCAGTTGCGGGGTCAGCGCCACCTCGTCGGCGGTCAGGACGAAGACGCCCACCCCGTCGTCAGTGCTGGCAGGGACCAGGAAGACGTCGGCGATCGTGGCGGCGGGGACGGCGGCCTTGGAGCCGGTGAGCAGCCAGCCATCGCCGTCGCGGACGGCCCTGGTCACGGGGGTGACCGGGGCGAAGACACGCTCCTCGCTGACGGCCGCGGTCAGGAGCATGGTGCCGGTGGCCGCGCTGGGCAGCCACTGCGACTGCTGTGCGGGTGAGCCGAACTCGGCGATCAGCCGGCCAGCGGCGACGTGGGTGGCAAGCGGGACAGGGGCGACAGTGCGGCCCACCTCGACCAGCACCCGGCAGGCCTCGATCAGCCCGAGTCCGGCGCCGTCGTGGCCTTCGGGCAGGGCGAGGCCGAGCAGCCCGGCCCTTCCCAGGTCGGTCCACAGAGCGCGGTCGAAGCGGTCTCCGGCTTCCTCGACCTCGCGCATCCGTGCCGGGGTGGCCCGCTCGCGCAGGATGCGCGCGGCAAGCTCGGCGGCGTCGTTGGCCGCGGCGGAGAAGTCGAAGTCCATCTCGCTCACCTCTTCGCTGCCGGCAGGCCCAGGCCCACGTAGCCGATGATGTCGCGCTGGATCTCGTTGGTGCCGCCGCCGAACGTCATCACCAGTGCCGAGCGGTAGTAGCGCTCGAGCCGGCCGCCGAGGACGGCGCCCTCGCTGTCGCCGGTGACCTGGGCCAGCGGGCCGACGATCTCCATCAGCGAGCGGTAGACCTCGGTCGCCAGTTCGGAGCCGTAGACCTTGGTAGCGCTGGCGACGGCGGGGGACAGGTCCTCGGTCGAGGTGGCGATGTTCCAGTTGAGCAGGGTCAACATCTCTACGCGGGCGTGAGCGCGACCGAGCAGGATCTGCACCCACTCGGTGTCGATGACCCGGCGCCCGTCGGCTCCCTGCGTCTGCTGGGCCCACTCGCGCACCAGCTTGATCGAATGGGTCAGCGGGGCGCTGGAGGTCAGGGCTACCCGCTCGTGGTTGAGCTGCTGGGTCATGAGCGGCCAACCACCGTTCAGTTCCCCGACCAGGTTCGCCGCGGGGACCCGGACGTCCTCGAAGTAGGTGGCGCTCGCGTGGACCCCGGCAACGGTGTGCACGGGGGTGTAGGAGAAGCCGGGTGAGTCGGCTGGGACCAGGATCATCGAGAGGCCCCGGTGTCGGGGCAGGTCGGGGTCGGTACGGCACGCCATCCAGATCCAGTCGGCGTACTGGATGAGCGAGGTCCACATCTTCTGACCGTTGATGACCCATTCGTCGCCCTCGCGAACAGCCCGGGTCTTCAGAGAAGCCAGGTCAGTGCCCGAGTCGGGCTCGGAGTAGCCGATCGAGAAGTGCAGGTCACCGGCGAGGATCTTCGGCAGGAAGTAGTCCTTCTGCGCGTCGCTGCCGTAGCGCATGATCGTCGGCCCGACCGTGTTGAGGGTCAGATAGGGGATCGGTACGCCGGCCACGGCGGCCACGTCGGTAAAGATCAACTGCTCGATCATGGGACGGTCCTGGCCGCCGTACTCGCGAGGCCAGCCGATGCCCAGCCAGCCGTCGCTGCCGAGTTGGCGGATGACCTGCTTGTAGGTCTCCACGTCGCCGAACTCGCCGGTGGCCATGGACAGTGCTCGGCGGCGTTCGGGGGTGAGGAGGGCCTCGAAGTATTCGTGGAGCTCGGCCCGCAGTGCCTGTTGCTCGGCGGAGAGCGCTACTTGCATGCTCGCGAGAGTAGAACGTGTTCTCGTTTTAGTCCATAATGAATTCATGAGTGATATCCGCATGCTCGACACCGGTTCGGTACCCGAGCGTTTCGCTCGCGGTTGGCACTGTCTGGGGCTGGCCCGGGACTTCTCCGACGGCAAACCCCATTCGATCGAGGCTTTCGGCGCCAAGCTGGTGGTCTGGTCCGACACCCAGGGCAACATCAACGTGCTCGACGCCTACTGCCGTCACATGGGCGGCGACCTGTCCCAGGGATCTGTCAAGGGTGACGAGATCGCCTGCCCGTTCCACGACTGGCGTTGGGGCGGCGACGGCAAGTGCAAGGCCATCCCGTATGCCCGCCGAGTGCCCCTGCGCGCCCGCACGAGCCGCTACGAGTCGGTGATCCGCAACGGGATGCTGATGATCTGGCACGACGTCGAGGGCAGTGCGGCCGACCACTCGATCCTGCCGCCCGAGCTCGAAGGCATCGGCACCGACCGCTACACCGACTGGACCTGGAACGTTCTCGACGTTCCTACCGCCCACTGCCGCGAGATCGTCGACAACATCGTGGACATGGCGCATTTCTTCTACATCCACTTCGCCTTCCCTACGAACTTCCGCAACGTCTTCGAAGGCCACATGGCCAGCCAGTTCATGGAGTCCACCGGTCGCCCCGACATGGCCGGTGACGGCTACGGCGACGAGGATCTGGTGCTCAAGTCAGAGGCCACCTACTACGGACCGTCCTACATGGTGAACTGGCTGGAGACCGACTACAAGGGCTTCCTGACCAAGGTCATCCTGGTCAACTGCCACGTGCCCACCGGGCCCAACTCCTTCAAGTTGCAGTTCGGTCTGTGCGTTGAGAAGCCCGAGGGCCTCGACGAGAAGACCGCCCAATACATCGGCACCAAGTACGCCTCGATGTTCGGCGACGGCTTCATGCAGGACGTCAAGATCTGGATGAACAAGGCCTCCGTGCAGAATCCGCTCCTGTGCGAGGAGGACGGGCCGGTCTATCAGCTGCGTCGCTGGTACGAGCAGTTCTACGTCGACCGAGCAGACATCACGCCGGAGATGACCGAGCGCTTCGAGTTCGACGTGGACACCACCAAGGCCAACGAGTTCTGGCGCATCGAGGTGGCGGAGAACCTTGCCAAGAAGGCGGCCGAGGACGAGGCGGCGGGCACGCCGGCGCACCACTGATGGCCTATATCGTCCCCTCTCACGCGGAGACCCTCGAAGATCAGCGGCTCTACACCCAGGCTCGTCTCGTCGAGGTCGCCTGCCTGGACTGCCTGGCCAAGGTCGGGGTGAAGAAGAACTCCGAGCACCACACGTCGGTGCAGTGGAACGCTGAGGCACTGAGCGAGTGCGCCGAGTTCGCAGCGATGGACAATCGCCCCGGTGGGCGGGCGGTCTATTCGGTGTGCTCGCGGCTGCATGTGAGCATTGCGGCTGCTGTTCGCGATGGTGAGCTCACGATTGGAGCCGAAGATGGATACTGACTCCTACCTCCTCGAGGTGGCCGAGGTGGTGGCCGAGACGCACGATGCGAGTTCCATCGTCTTCGACGTGCCGGACGACCTGGCCGCGAAGTTCGCCTTCGCCCCCGGCCAGTTCCTGACCCTGGGAGTGCCCTCCGACGAGACCGGGTTGGTTGCGCGCTGCTACTCCATCTGTACGCCGCCGGGTGAGCCGCTGACGGTGACGGTCAAGCGCACCGTCGAGGGTTATGCCTCCAACTGGCTCAACGACCACCTCAAGCCCGGCGACACCGTCCGGGTGCTGGCACCGTCGGGGATCTTCACCCCCAAGGACTGGGACGCGGACCTGCTGCTGTTCGCGGGCGGTTCCGGTATTACCCCGATCATGTCGATCGTCCGCACCAAGCTGACCCAGCACTCCGGCCGAGTGGTGCTCTTCTACGCCAACCGGGACGAGAAATCGGTCATCTTCCGTGCGGCCCTGAGTGCCCTGGCCCTGGAGTATCCCGATCGGCTGCACGTGGTCCATTGGCTCGAGTCCGTGCAGGGCCTACCGTCGCAGGCTCAGCTGCGCGCCTTCGCCGCGACGTACGCCGACCGCACCAGCTTCTGCTGCGGCCCGGCGCCGTACATGAAGCTCGTCTCCGACGCGCTGCGGTCCCTGGACTTCCCGCGGAACCGTCGGCACCAGGAGAAGTTCGTCTCCCTCGGTGGCAACCCGTTCGGCGACGTCGAGGAGGTGCTGGCGGCCCAGGCGACCCTGGACGCGGTCGACGACGGCGACGAACTCGAGGACGAACCGACGGTGACCGGCCCGGTCAAGCTCGAGGTCGAGCTCGATGGCGAGCATTACGCCTTCGACGACTGGGACCCGAAGACCAAGATGCTCGACTTCTTGGAGAGCAAGGGCGTCAAGGCGCCGTTCTCGTGCCGCGAGGGGGAGTGCTCGGCATGCGCCGTACTGATGCTCGAGGGCGAGGTCAGGATGCTGCACAACGACGTACTCGACAAGGACGATCTTGCCGACGGCATACGGCTGGGCTGCCAGGCGCTGCCGACCACCGACGCGGTCAAGGTCACCTACAACGGCTGAGCCGGCGTTCTTCGGGCTGGTGTCGGTGCTTTACGATCCTGAGATGCGGCTTCCGTCAGTACTCAAGCACGAGAATTCCCTCGCGGT
>JARICB010000445.1 GCA_029264225.1 Nocardioides sp.
TTCGCTGCCTCAACCACCGCGTCGATGTCGAGGTAGGACTCCACGCGGTAGGCCTCGTCGGCCGCGCGCACGTGCGGCGCGGTGGCATCGAGGTCGGTATGGATGGCCACCGTCGCCCAACCGAGCCGGCCGGCCGTGCGCAGCACCCGCAGGGCGATCTCCCCGCGGTTGGCAATCAGGATCTTGTTCATCTCAGGTCACATCCGGAAGATTCCGTAGGAGGGTTCCGGGATCGGGGCGTTGGCGGCGACCGCCAACCCCATCCCCAGCACCCGGCGGGTCTCGGCCGGGTCGATGACGCCGTCGTCCCAGAGTCGGGCGGTCGAGTAGTAGGGCGAGCCCTGCGTCTCGTACTGCTCACGCAGCGGCGCCTTGAAGGACTCCTCGTCCTCGGTACTCCACTCCCCGCCCTGGGTCTCGATGCCGTCACGCTTGACGCTGGCCAGCACTCCGGCCGCCTGCTCGCCGCCCATCACCGAGATCCGCGCGTTGGGCCACATCCACAGGAAGCGCGGGTCGTAGGCACGCCCGCACATTCCATAGTTGCCGGCCCCGAACGAGCCACCGATGACGACCGTGAACTTCGGCACGACGCTGCACGCGACGGCCGTGACGAGCTTGGCGCCGTCGCGGGCGATGCCACGGTTCTCGTATTCACGACCGACCATGAAGCCGGTGATGTTCTGCAGGAAGACCAGCGGAATGCCGCGCTGGTTGCACAACTCGATGAAGTGGGTCCCCTTGAGGGCCGACTCGCTGAACAGGATCCCGTTGTTGGCCACGATCCCGACGTCATAGCCGTGGATCTTGGCGAAGCACGTCACCAGCGTCTCGCCATACAACTTCTTGAACTCGTGCATCCGACTGCCGTCGACGATCCGACGGATCACTTCGCGCACGTCGTAGGGCGTGCGGGTATCGCTCGGGACGACGTCGTAGAGGGTCTCGGGTGCTTCGTGCGGTTCCTCGACCTCACCGGGAACCAGCCAGCGGCGCTTGCTCGGGTATCCGCTCCTGGCCGGGAGGGTGTCGACGATGCTGCGTACTATCGCCAGCGCCTGAGCATCATCGGCAGCGAGGTGGTCCACGACTCCGGAAACGCGGGCATGCACGTCGCCGCCGCCGAGATCCTCGGCGGTGACGATCTCGCCGGTCGCGGCCTTCACCAACGGCGGCCCGCCGAGGAAGATCGTGCCCTGATCCTTCACGATGACTGTCTCGTCACTCATGGCCGGCACGTAAGCACCACCCGCGGTGCACGAGCCCATCACCGCAGCAATCTGGGCGATCCCGCGGGCGCTGAGGTTGGCCTGGTTGAAGAAGATCCGACCGAAGTGCTCACGGTCGGGGAAGACGTCATCCTGCATCGGCAGGAACGCGCCACCGCTGTCCACCAGCGCAATGCAGGGCAGCCGATTCTCCGCGGCGATGGTCTGGGCTCGCAGGTGCTTCTTGACCGTCATCGGGTAGTAGGTGCCGCCCTTGACCGTCGCATCGTTGGCGATGATCATGCATTCGCGGCCGAAGATCCGGCCGATGCCGGTCACGATACTGGCGCTCGGCACAGCGTTCAGGTCGCCTGCGTCGCGGCCGTACATGCCGTACGCCGCCAGCGGGCTCAGCTCCAGGAACGGGCTGCCGGAGTCGAGCAACCGGTCGACCCGGTCTCGCACCAGCAGCTTTCCGCGCGCGAGGTGCTTGGTGCGGGCACCTTCACTGCCACCCAGCCGGATCAGCGCCAGCCGCTCTCTCAGTTCGTCCACCAGTTCGCGCAAGCTCGGTGTCGTGCTGGTGGTGGCGTCCGTAGCATTTAAGGGCCTGCTCTGCTCCGCGTTCACCCCAGCAGGTTAGCGATCGTTAACCCAGCGCGTCTACCTCCACCTCGTCCACCTCTACCTCGTCCATCCCTCCGCCTCCGTACGCGTCGACCAGTCGCTGGAGGTAGCTGGCCAGCAACGGCACCGCGTCCGCTGGATCCATCGCCAACTCGCTCGCTCCAACGGCCCGCGAGATCGACTTCGTGCGCTCGCGGCCGTCCGGGGTGTGCGATTCGCCGGGCGGTGGCCACGGCGTCCGGGCAATCGGCACCAAGGCATTGCGAACGCCCATCACCAGACACTTCAGGGTCATCACCTGTTCTTCGGCGACCTCCGCAGGGATCCCAATGCGTTGCAGCACGGCGCGGGCGACATTGTGGACCTGCCGATGCGTCTCCGCTACCGAGTCACCCACGTCCTCGTCGTGTCGCGCCCGCGCCTCGAACGAGTGCAGCACCCGCAGAATCTCCAGCCCCTCCGGATCGATCGGAACGGTGCATGCCAACAGCTCCGCCGCATCGGTCACCGTCCATCTGTCCCCCCGCAAACGTCGGTCGAGCGAGAAGTAGGTCATCTGCATGTGCCGCTCCAGCACGTCATCGGCGCGAAAATAGGCGCAGGCCAGCAGATGCGAATGGGTGCGGAAGTTGTGCCGCACCCCACTCGGGCTCATGTCCGCCTCGAGCGCCACAGCACGCACCGTGGCCGATTCGCACCCGCCACTCAGCACGAGCCGGTGGACGGCCGCGAAGATGGGGGTGGCCCGATCGGGGTTCGTTGTCCTAGCCATGTCTCGAGTTGTAGTCCCGATCTCACCTCGCAGCCACCGGTTCTCCACAGGCCCCGCACACCTGCGTTGGTCTGAGCCACCCCCTTCGGCCATTGCCCGCACATGTTCGCGGTTCTCCGCACCAGGGTCGACCGCCATTGCGCGCAGGTGTGCGGATTTCTGGCGAAGGACCCCTCCCATTTCGGCGCAGGTGTGCGAATTCCCGGTGAGCGCCCCTACCGTGTGTCACGTGACCACCCGCCGCGAGGAGATTTTGGAGATTGCTGCCGGTCTCTTCGCCCATCGAGGTTTTCACGGGGTCTCCGTCGCTGATCTTGGCGCGGCCTGCGGCATCTCGGGGCCGGCGCTCTACAAGCACTTCCACAGCAAGGACGCGATCCTCGCCGAGATGCTGACCTCGATCAGCCAGCGACTTCTCGATGGAGGGCGCGTGCGCGTGGAGAAGGCGGACGATCCCCGGACCGCCATCATCGCGCTGATCGAATGGCACATCAGTTTCTCGCTCGCGAATCGGGCGCTGATCGTCGTCCAGGATCGGGACTGGTCCTCGCTGCCTCTGCAGGCGCAGGAACAGGTGCGGAGTCTCCAGCGCGAATACGTCGACGTGTGGGCCAGCCAACTGCACCAGGTGCACGACGGGTTGGGGCTGGATCGGGCCCGCGCCATGGCCCACGTCGGTTTCGGCCTGCTCAACTCCACGCCCCACAGCGGGGTGTTGCCGGACGCCGAGATGCATGACCTGCTGCGGAAGATGGCCTTGGGGGCACTGTCATTGCCGCCGACGAGTGGATGTGTCCAGATTCCACCGGCTCGT
Organism: Nocardioides sp.; assembly: GCA_029264225.1. Taxonomy (GTDB): domain Bacteria; phylum Actinomycetota; class Actinomycetes; order Propionibacteriales; family Nocardioidaceae; genus Nocardioides. The sequence goes on from JARICB010000445.1 coordinate 3,422, forward strand.
TAGAGTTGAGGACATGAAGCTCAGCGCGAAGTTGGAAGAGGCGTTCAACGCCCAGATCACCCTGGAGTTCCAGGCCTCGCTCGTCTACCGCCAACTGGCGATCGAACTGGAGCGCATGGACCTGCCCGGCATGTCAGCATGGCTGCGTCATCAGGCGGACGAGGAGATCGTTCACGCCAACAAGTTCATCGACCACGTTGCCGACCGTGACAACCACCCGCGGATCGGCGCCATCACGGCACCGTCGGTCGCCGTCGGTTCCGTGCTGGATGCCTTCGAGGCCGCATTGGCTCACGAGCAGCGCGTCTCCGAGTCGATCCGTAACCTCTACCGGACGGCCGAGGCCGAGGGCGATCTCGACTCCCGGCCGCTGCTGAACTGGTTCCTCGAGGAGCAGGTCGAGGAGGAAGCCGCGGTCGACGAGATCATCGGTCGGGTGCGGATGATCAACGACGACGGTCCCGGGCTGCTGCGTCTCGACGAAGAGCTCGGTGCACGTCCGGTGGCCACTACCGAGGCGCGCTGACCAGGGCGATCTACCCGGGAGGCGCGTCCTCGCCCAGCAGCAGGGTGAGTTCACGCGCCGCCCGCAGAGCCGCCTCCTCGCCGATCGCCAGATTGTCGATGACCGAGTCATCTCCCTGACCAGACTGATCAACCTCAGAGCCGGACCGCTCGCGGGCCTGGCTCAGCGCGTGCAGCCTGGCCAGTACGTCGTCGCGCGCGAGGCCGCGCAACTGGATCAGCACGAACGGATCTCGTTGGATCAGCCAGGCGAGCTGGGTCAGCACCGCCAGCGCGTGTGGGCATGGGTCGAGCCAGTAGTCACAGCTGCAGGCGGAGCCGAGTTCACCGCCGAAAGGCAACAGCTCGACGCCCGCCTCCTCCACGGCCTCGACCATCGGGAGCGGTAGGTCGCCCGACATCAGGGCGGCGATCCGGCCAGTCTCGGCGGCGACGATCTCGACCAGAACTTGCTGGTCACCCGACGCGAGAACCGGCAGCGTGCCAGTCACGGTGTAGGCGTCGTGGCCCTCGACCACGGCGGCCACGAAGGCACCATCGCTGACCGTAATGGCGCCGACCGCCCCCGAGCGGGCCAGGGAACGCCCGGCCTTCAGCTCGGCAGCAGCGAACGATGCCTCCTCCACGGCCCGCAGCCACGCCTTGCTCCACCAGGTGCTGGCAACACCACCTCGACGCGGCGCCAGCCGGGCGTGAGTGATCGCGGCCATCAGCCGGGCTCGCGAGCGGTGGGCCGCAGGGTCACCAGGTCACGCAGCGCGTCGTTGCTGAGTTCGGTCAGGGCCGACTCGCCGCGCGCCAGGACGGAGTCAGCGAGCGCCTTCTTGCGGGTCAGCAACTCGGCGATCTTCTCCTCGATCGTGCCTTGGGTAACGAAGCGGTGCACCTGCACAGGCCGGGTCTGGCCGATCCGATAGGCCCGGTCGGTGGCCTGGTCCTCGACGGCCGGGTTCCACCAACGGTCGACGTGGATGACGTGGTCGGCACGTGTCAGGTTCAGCCCGGTGCCACCGGCCCGGAGCGAGAGGAGGAAGACGGGCATCTCGCCAGCCTGGAAGCGGGCCACCATCTGTTCGCGCTGGGCCACCGGCGTGCCGCCATGAAGGAACTGGTGAGCGACGCCGGCCTTGGCGAAGTGCTGCTCCAGCAGCCTCGCCATGGCGACGTACTGGGTGAACAGCAGAACCGCACCGTCCTCGGCGAGCACGGTACCGATCAGTTCGTCGAGCAGATCCAACTTCTCCGAGCGGCCCACCAACTTGGGGTTGGTCTGCTTGAGGAAGTGGGCCGGGTGGTTGCAGATCTGCTTGAGGCCGGTCAGCAGCTTGAGCACCAGCCCACGTCGACTCTCTTCGTCGGCCTCTTCGATGCGACTCATGCAGTCGCGCACGTAGGTCTCGTAGAGCACGACCTGTTCGCGGGTCAGACCCAGCAGGTGGTCGGTCTCGGTCTTGGGGGGCAGCTCGGGCGCAACACCCGGGTCGGACTTGCGTCGGCGGAGCAGGAAGGGCCCGATCAGGTCGGCGAACTGCCGAGTCTTGGCCGGGTCCACCCCGGCCTCGATCGGGGCCGCCCACACCTTGCGGAACGCGTTGCGACTCCCAAGCAGCCCGGGGATCGCCCAGTCGAGGATGGCCCACAGTTCGGTCAGGTTGTTCTCCACCGGGGTGCCCGTCAGCGCCACCCTCGCAGTGCTCGGAATCGTGCGCAGCGCCCGCGCGGCCGCCGACTGAGCATTCTTGATGTGCTGCGCCTCATCGGCCACCACCAGGTCCCAGGCCACGGTTGCCAGTTCGGCGGCGTCATTTCGCATGGTGCCGTAGGTCGTCAGCACGAACCCGGGTCCACTGAGCGATGGCGCATCGAGGTCGGTCAGCGAGCGGCCGCCGCCGTGGAAGCGACGCACAGGCACTCCGGGCGCGAAGCGGCGGATCTCGGCCTCCCAGTTGCCCAACAGCGAGGCCGGGCACACCACGAGCGTCGGCCCGCCGCCGGCCTGCTCCTGGCGGTGCAGGTGCAGGGCGATCAACGTCACCGTCTTGCCCAGTC
>JARICB010000014.1 GCA_029264225.1 Nocardioides sp.
CGCCGGCGTGGTCGAAGGAGATCGACGAAGCCGACTCAAGGTCGAACAGAACGGGCTCTGCTACCGGTGCGCCCACGATCAGCGGACCGCCAGCGAGTGCCTCGGGAAGTCGATGTTGCGTACCATCGAGGGTCGCGTGCAGCAGGTGGCGCTGCACGCCCGTCAACCCCAACACACGATCACCCCAGCCCCTGGCATCGGGCACGAAGCGCACGGCGACCAAGGCCTCGCCCGACTCTGGGAGGCGCACGACTTCGCCCGCCGCCACTCCAACCGACGAGAGAGACTCCTCAGCGCCGCAGCGGTTCTCCGCTCGCCCATACGCCGACCAGTTCGGATCCGAGGCGAGCACGGTGAAGTTGCACACCAGCGCGAGCGTGTAGGCGGGTGTTTCCCACACCGGGTTACGTGAACCCTCGTGTTCACGCTCGCGCAGCACCCTATGGTCGGGGTCGGCCAGCAGTGCGCGCGCATTCGTCCGGTCCAGGAGCCTCGTATAGGGCTTGTACTGCTGGAAGATGGGCATCGGCTGCCACTGAAGACCGTAGGCCCAGGCCGCCGAGATCTCCCACGGGTCGATAGACACGGGATGACCTTCCAGCGCGCTCAACACGGTCGATGACACGTCGAGCTCGGCGATCAGCGCGGCCCGTGCGTCCTCCAGATTGTCGACGTGTTTCGAGGTGAGCACATCGAACTGCGAGGCACCGAAGGACGCTTCCTGATCACGCACGAGCGGAGAGCCTGCGGTGAGCAGCACGCACAGGCACGCGATAACGACCCCCACCGTTCCGACCCGGAGCGCTCCGCGCGCCACTGTCCCCAGCAACAGGGCCAGGATCACCACGACTAGGGCATAACCAGGTTCGAGGTGGGGAACGTCTGGTCTGCTGAGCGTGACCTTCGCGCCGAACAGCAGCGTTCCCAGAACGGCCAGCCGTGCGAGCCAGTCCATTCCGGCGCCCGTCAGTGCGAGCAGGGCTGCGACCACCAGGCCTATGACCATGATGAGAGTCAGCGCGATCATGAATGAGTTCGTGTTGACGTAGGCCATCGCATCGGCGTAACCGGTGACGATTTCTCGTCCGAGCCTGAGCCAGCGCGGGATGTCCGACAACGCCTGGCCCGCAGCCAGCCACCACATCGCGAATGAGACAAGGTAGATCGCGAGCGTCACGCCACCCGCGATCCAACGCCGGCGGCCCACAGTGAGCAACCCCAGCAGGATCAGCGCGAGCACGCCCTCGCTCAGCTTCATCTGACTCAGCAGCGCGGCCAGGGCAGCAGCCGCCGCCAACTGTCGCACCGCTGGGTCATCCCGGTTGATCAGCGAACCCAGTGCCCACACGGCAAGGGCCAGCAGCAGCAGCCAACCGGACTGACTCCCGTTGGCGACGAGAAGGGCGAGCACGACTGCCAACGGCATCGCGCCACGGATGCCGCGCAGTGCCGAACTCAGCGCCAGGAACACGGCGCCCACCGCGAGCACGCGGAAGCCCCCAGCCAGGAAGAGGTCGGATCGGTCCAGCGTAGTCGGGCCCGAAAGGAACCCCCATGGGCCATAGCTGAAGACGAGTTCTGAACCGTGCCGGAGACCGTCCATGCGCGCCAGCTCCAGGCCCATCATCCAACTGACGTCCAGATGGCGGCGAGGCCACTGCGCGGGCAGGAAGCGCCCCACTTGTTCGATCAGTCCCACCAGCAGGGCAATGCCGAGGATGCTCAAAGAGCCTAGGGGCGCACGCGCGTCCCGTCGCTCTCGTGCCTCCACGGGCCGAGGATATGGGGTTGGGCGCTGGCCCGAGGGTGTTCTGGAGGAACTGCTACTCCAGGTGGTCGATGTCGCGGAACCCGGTCTTCTGCGCCCGGATGCCGCGGTTGGTCAGCCAGGTCAGCGCCCAGAGCACGACGCCGATGCTCAGCAGACCGCCGGCGATCTTGTACTGCACCATGTCGGCCTCGAGCCGAGCCCAGGGGCCGAGGAGGTAGAGGCAACACAACGCACCCACGAGCGGCAGGTAGGTCGGTGCCCGGAAGGCACCCTCCGGCGTCGGGTCCCGCCGCAACACCAGACAGGCGACATTGACCACCGAGAAGACCGCGAGCAGGAGCAGCGCAGTGGTGCCGGACAACGCAATCACGACCGACGATTCGGAGTCGAGTTTCACGTAGGAAATGAGTCCCAGTGCCAGGACCGTGGTGAAGAGGATCGCGGTCCACGGGGAGCGGCGGCCCGGGAGGATCTTGCCCAGACTGCGCGGGAGCACGTCCTGCTTCGCCAGCCCGTAGACGAGACGGCTCGCCATCAGCATGTTGATCAGGGCCGTGTTGGCCACGGCGAAGACCGTCAGGAACGGGAAAAGTTTGTCGATAGGAATGTCGGGGGCACCGATCTTGACGACATCCAGCAGGATGCCCGCCTCGGTGTTGGTCGGGTTGGCGATCTGGCCCGGCGGGATGACGGCGACGACCGAGATGGCGACCAGCATGTAGATCAGAACCGCGACGCCCAGCCCGGTGAACATCGTGCGGGGAAAGATCTTCAGCGGGTTCCGGGTCTCTTCGACCATGTTGACCGCGTCCTCGAAGCCGACCATCGAGAAGAACGCGATCGCCGTGGCGATGGTGACCGCCATGAACAGCCCCTTGTCGCTGGGGCTCTCGAAGGCCGTCACCCGACTCAGGTCGCCGTCGCCGCGCGCGATCACCCACACACCGATACCGATGACGATGGCCAGAGCGCTCATCTCGACCAAGGTCAGGATGACGTTGAACTTCACGCTTTCACCGACGCCGCGCAGGTTGACCAGGGCCAGGAGAACCATGAATCCGAGGGCGACGGTCAGGGTCATCGCTGTGCTCGGCTCGCTGTCACCGAAGCCGATCAGCAGGTTGGCGGCGAGCAGGTTGGCGGAGGTCGATGCGCTCGTGATGCCCGAGCAGACCACGGTGAACGCCACCATGAACGTAACGAAGTGGATGCCGAAGGCCTTGTGCGTGTAGAGCGCCGCTCCTGCCGCCTGCGGATACTTGGTCACCAGTTCGAGATAGCTGTAGGCCGTCACGGTCGCGACTGCGAAGGCGACCAGGAACGGCAACCAGGCGACCCCGCCTACCTGCCCGGCGATCTTGCCGGTCACCGCATAGACACCGGCGCCGAGGATGTCACCGACGATGAACAGCAGCAGCAACTTCGGCCCGAGGACCCGCTTAAGGTCCGAGTCCATGGTTTCCGTGTCGCTCATCGAGGCCCCTTTTCGACGAAAGTAGTGCCTTCACAATGGACGCACGGATCGAGGGAGGCAAGCGTCGCGGATCCAAGGGGTCCCCGAGCCTCAGCCGAAGAAGACCTGCGCCTCGGCGTACTCCTGCTCGCTCACGAGCTTGAGTTCCCCGGTGCCCTCGATCAGGGGCAGTCGTACGATCCGGGTTCCCTGGAGCGCCATCATCGTGCCGAAGTCGCCTTCGGCCACCGCGTCGATGGCGTGGAGTCCGAAGCGAGTGGCCAGCCAGCGGTCAAAGGCCGTGGGCGTCCCGCCGCGCTGGATGTGGCCGAGCACGACTGCTCGCGCCTCCTTGCCGGTGCGCGCCTCGATCTCGCTCGCCA
>JARICB010000076.1 GCA_029264225.1 Nocardioides sp.
GCCAAGCTGGTGCCGCGCGACGCGGATGACAAGCTGGCCGCGATCATCGCCAGCCTCGGCCGCCTCGACGGGGGAGTGCGATGAGGCTCCCGGTCCCTGATCTGCTGCTCCCCGCCGACCAGTTGGGTCGGGTCCACTTCATCGGCATCGGTGGGGCAGGTCTGTCCGCGATCGCCCGGATCATGGCTGCTGGCGGCATCGCCGTCTCCGGCTCCGACGACCAGGACACCCCGTTCCTGCCCTCGCTGCGCGAGCTCGGGGTCACCTGCCACCTCGGTTACGACGCGGCCCACCTCGCCGACGCTGACACCGTGGTCGTGACCACCGCTGCCCGTGATGACAACGTCGAGGTACTGGAGGCCCAGCGCCGAGGACTGCGGATGCTGCCTCGCTCGGCCGGGCTCGCGGCCACCATGACCGGTCGCCGGGTGCTCGCCATCGCCGGCACCCATGGCAAGACGACCACGACGGGGTTGCTGGTGAGCGCGTTGCTGGCGGCGGGTGTCGATCCGACATACGCCGTGGGTGGGGTGCTGAGTGCCACGGGGCGCAACGCCCACGCCGGCGCCGATGGTCTCTTCGTGGCCGAAGCCGACGAGTCTGACGGAGCGTTCCTCGTCTACCGTCCGCATGCCGCGATCGTGACCAACGTCGAGGCGGACCATCTCGACAACTGGGGCACCGAAGCGGCCTACCACGCGGCCTTCGACGAATTTGCGACCACGATCGACCGTGATGGCTTCCTGGTCTGCTGCGTCGACGACCCCGGCGCCGCCGCCCTCGCCGTCACGGCGCGGGCCCAAGGTCTCGAGGCCGTGAGCGTCGGCACGGTCGAGGACTGCGATCTACGACTGAGCGACCTCACCTTGTCCGGAAGCACCTCGACCGCGCGGGTCACCTGGCACGGATCCGACCTGGGGGAGTTGCGCCTGGCCATCCCCGGTCGCCACTACCTGCTCGACGCGGCCGCCGCGTTGGCGATGGGACTGCGGCTGGGCTATGAGTTCAACGACCTCGCCGAAGGCCTGGCTGCGTTCACTGGCACGGGTCGGCGCATGGAGCTCAAGGGTGAGGTCGGCGGGGTCCGGGTCTACGACTCCTACGCTCACCACCACGTCGAGATCGCCGGGGACCTCCAGGCCGCCCGGTCAGTCGTCGGCGAGGGCCGTCTGGTGGTGGCCTTCCAGCCGCATCTGGTCTCGCGCACGCGGATCTTCGGTGCGCAGATGGGGCAGGAGTTGGGTGCCGCCGACGAGGTCCTGGTTCTCGACGTCTACGTGGCCCGTGAGAACCCCGACCCGGACGTGACCGGCGCCCTGGTCGCAGCCGCCGTACCACTGCCGCCCGATCGGGTGGCCTTCATGGCCGACTTCGACGCGGTGCCGGCCGAACTGGTGCGCCGGGCTCGCCCCGGCGATCTGATCCTGACGCTCGGCGCCGGCACCATTACCGAGCTGGGGCCCCGCGTGCTGGAGTTGTTGCGGGGCCTCGATGCCTGAGGCGCCAGCGCCCGAATCCGCTTACGAGCGTGCAGAACGTCGCACCCGGCAACGCTTCGCTCGCCGCCAGTGGGCCCGTCGCTGGATGCGGTGGAAGTACGCCGTGGCGTTGGTGCTGCTGGTGACGTTGGTGATCATCGCTGGCTGGCTGGTGTTGTTCTCGGCTGCCCTGTCGGTGAAGAAGGTCGAGGTGGCGGGCAACTCCCTGCTCCCGGATCGTCGAGTCCTGCGCATCGCGGACGTGCCGGCCGGTAAGCAGCTCGCGTTCGTGGACCTTGCCGACGCCGCCCGTCGAGTAGCGACCCTGCGTGAGGTCAAGGACGTCGACGTCACCCGGGTCTGGCCCGACACGGTGCTCATTACCGTGACCGAGCGCACGGCCGTTGCCGTCGTCGAGCTGGCCGGCCGGATCCGTGGCCTGGACGCGGAGGGCATGGTGTTTCGCGAATACAAGTCCGTGCCGGTGGGGATGCCACGGGTGCGGCCGACCACGTCAACCGGCACCGACGCGCTCAAGGAGGCGGCCGGCGTCGTTGCCGCCCTCCCTGACGGGCTTTCGCCGCGGATCGATCACGTCGAAGTGCAGACGATCGACCAGATCACCCTGGTGCTCCGCGATGGTCGTGAGGTGCAGTGGGGCAGCGCCGAGGACTCGGCCCTCAAGGCTCAGGTGCTCGCTGAGCTGCTCGAAGTGCAGCAGGCCAAGGTCTACGACGTCAGCGTGCCCGGCAACCCGATCGTTCGCTGAGCCGGCGGAAAAGTTTTCCGCCATGCTGCGCGGCGGCGTGTCTCCCCGAGTCGAGGCGACCCCGTGCCTACAGTCATGACCAACGCGAGGTTGACATAACTATAACCCTCAGGTTTACGGTTAGAGTTCGCCGCAGCCCAGGGCAGGCAAGACCTCGCGTGACTTCCCCGAATCAGTCAAGACGACTTCCCACTTCACGAGAGGCCTGCAGCCATGGCAGCAGCACAGAACTACCTGGCGATCATCAAGGTCGTGGGTATCGGTGGAGGCGGCGTCAACGCCGTGAACCGCATGATCGACGTCGGCCTCAAGGGTGTCGAGTTCATCGCGATCAACACCGACGCCCAGGCGCTGCTGATGAGTGACGCCGACGTCAAGCTCGACATCGGCCGCGAACTGACCCGCGGACTCGGTGCTGGCGCCAATCCGGACGTCGGCGCCAAGGCCGCCGAGGACCATGCCGACGAGATCGAAGAGGTCATCAAGGGCGCCGACATGGTGTTCGTGACGGCCGGAGAGGGTGGCGGAACCGGCACCGGTGGCGCGCCCATCGTGGCCCGGATCGCGCGCTCTTTGGGTGCACTGACCATCGGCGTGGTGACCCGTCCGTTCGCGTTCGAGGGCCGTCGTCGCGCCAACTCCGCGGAGGAGGGGATCAGTCAGCTTCGCGAAGAGGTCGACACCCTGATCGTCATCCCCAACGACCGGCTGCTCTCGATCAGCGACCGCAACGTCTCCGTCCTCGACGCCTTCAAGCAGGCCGACCAGGTGTTGCTCCAGGGTGTCTCGGGCATTACCGACCTGATCACCACGCCGGGCCTGATCAACCTCGACTTCGCCGACGTGAAGTCGGTCATGGCCAATGCTGGATCGGCACTGATGGGCATCGGCTCGGCCCGCGGTGAGGATCGTGCTGTCCAGGCCGCCGAGATGGCCGTCTCCTCGCCGTTGCTCGAGGCGAGCATCGAAGGTGCCCACGGCGTACTCCTGTCCATTGCGGGTGGCTCCGACCTCGGTCTCTTCGAGATCAACGAGGCGGCTGCCCTGGTTTCACAGTCCGCGCATGCCGAGGCCAACATCATCTTCGGTGCCACCATCGACGATGCGCTCGGCGACGAGGTGCGCGTCACGGTGATCGCTGCCGGCTTCGACGGCGGAATGCCGAAGCGCCGGCAGGAGGGCAGCGCGTTGCGGCCCGCTCCGCAGCAGACCCAGACGCAGGCCGAGACCCGCTCTGCGGTCGAGCAGCAGACCGCTTCGCGTTCGACGACGCCCGACTCCGCTATCGGTCGTCAGTCGCCGCCGCCGGTCCAGCAGGCTCAGGAGCCGCAGCCGATGCAGCCTTCGCGACCTACCCGATCGGTCCAGTTCGATGACGACGAGCTCGACGTGCCGGACTTCTTGAAGTAAGTGTTCGCCTTCCGCGCCACCGTGCAGGCCACGTCGACCCCCGAACGTGTCGACGTGGCCTTCACCGACTCCACTCTTGATCTCCAGGGCCCCAAGCCAGGCTTCGCAGCGGCAATGGCCCAACTCGGCGCAGCGACCGGGATCGGGTTCGCGCGACTGCACCAGGTGCATGGTGACCACGTTCATCTCGTTACTACGGTGCCGGTCGACGACGCCGACGCGCCTGTGGCCGATGCTCAGGTCACCACACTGCGTGGGGTGGGCCTGATGGTCCGCACCGCCGATTGTGTTCCCGTCGTGCTCGCCGACGCTGCTGCCGGCGTGATCGCGGTGGCGCACGCGGGTCGACCGGGAATGGCGGTGGACGTGGTGACCCGCACGATCGAGGTGATGGGCCAACAGGGGGCCACCGACATCACTGCCTGGATCGGGCCGCACGTGTGCGGGGCCTGCTACGAGGTGCCGGCCGAAATGCGCGCAGAGGTGACTGCGGTCGTGCCCGAGTCCTACTCCGAAACGTCGTGGGGCACTCCGGCTCTCGACATCGGAGCCGGCGTACGCGCCCAACTGATCCGCGCCGGGGTGCAGGTCGTCGACGTAGGTGGCTGCACGCTCGAAGAGCAGTCCCTGCACTCCTACCGCCGCGACGCAAGCTCGTCGGGTCGCGGCGCGGGCCTGGTGTGGATCTCATGACTCGTCCCGACGACCTGCGCGTCAACCTCGAAGGCGTACGCCGCCGCATCGATACCGCCGCCCTGGCAGCCGGTCGCGACCCTTCGGAGGTCACCCTCGTGGTGGTGACCAAGTTCTTCCCCGCTACCGACGTACGCCTGCTCGCGGAACTCGGCGTCACCGACGTCGGCGAGAACAGACACCAGGAAGCCGCGGAGAAGGCGGCCGAGTGCTCCCACCTGGGGTTGCGCTGGCACTTCATCGGCGGTCTGCAGAGCAACAAGGCGGCCGCTGTCGCCGGCTACAGCGATGTCGTGGAGTCGCTGGACCGCCCCAAACTGGTGACGGGGCTCCAGCGCGGAGCCCAGGAGAGGGGCCGTGACGTCGACGTGTTCCTTCAGGTCAGCCTCGACCCGCCCGGCGTCGATCACCGTGCCGGTGCCGTCCCCACAGACCTGTAGACGTTGGCCGCTGCAGTCGAGGCTGCCGGGTCGCTGCGGTTGTGTGGCCTGATGGCCGTGGCACCCCTTGACGAAGACCCGAATGTCGCCTTCGAGCGACTCAGCGACATCCGCACGCACTTCACCGCGCACTACCCGCACGCCACCCAATTGTCTGCCGGGATGAGCTCTGACCTGGAAGCCGCAATAACTCATGGCGCGACACACGTGCGTGTCGGGTCCGCGGTCCTCGGTCCGAGGCCTCTCAACCGGTAATGTCCACAACAGTCAAGACCGACCATCGGAGGAACGTGTCATGAGCGGCGCGATGCGCAAGATCGGCGAGTACCTCGGCCTGCTCGAGGACACCGGACAGTACGACGACTTCGGCGCCGACTACGAGACGAGCCAGCACGATGCAGTCGATGACCGGCCCGCCCAGTCTTCCCGGGAGCGGCACCCCGCCCCCGTTGCCGACCTGTCCGAGCGCCGTCGTCCGGCCTCGGTATCTCCTGGAGTCGTAGCCCCGTTGAGTGTCATCACCACACTGCACCCGCGCAACTACAATGAGGCGCGCCTCGTCGGGGAGAACTACCGTGACGGCACGCCCGTCATCATGAATCTCTCCGAGATGGACGACAACGACGCCAAGCGTCTCGTCGACTTCGCCGCCGGCCTGATTTTTGCTACGCGTGGCACTATCGAGCGCGTCACCAACAAGGTGTTCCTGCTCTCCCCGCCCAATGTCACGGTTGCAGCCGAGGACAAAGAGCGGATCGCTGAGAACGGTTTCTTCAACCAGAGCTGAGTACATACGTGTCGGTAGTCGGCCAGATCCTCTACGCAGCGGTCTGGATCTTCATTGCGTTGCTGTGGGTGCGATTCATCGTTGACTGGGTGCAGGTCTTCGCCCGGGGATGGACGCCGCGGGGCGCGCTGTTGGTGATCCTCGAAGTCGTCTTCTCAGTAACCGATCCACCGATCAACGCATTGCGCCGGGTGATCCCGCCACTGCGCATCGGAAACTTCGCGTTGGACCTGAGTTTCCTGATTGTGATGGTCGTTGCCTACCTGCTCCTGCGCGTTATTGCGATGACGCTGCTTCGCTGACACCATCAGTCCCATGGGTCACTGATGCGCCGCGTTCGACGCGGGGGTTAGGGTAGGGGCGCACAGTTTTGATTTACTTCGACAACAGTTCGACAACGCGAAAGTTTGGGTGAGCTCATGCCGCTGACGCCTGAGGACGTGAGCAACAAGCGCTTTACTCCCGTCCGTCTCCGTGAGGGATACGACATGGGAGAGGTCGACCAGTTCCTCGACGAGGTGGAGGCAGAGCTGGCCCGGCTGACCAAGGAGAACGAGGACCTTCGGTCCAAGCTCTCGGCAGCGCAGAGGGGCTCGGCCGTGGCGCCGGCCGCCGCGCCCGTGCCTGTCCCGGTTGCCGCTCCCGAGCCGGTCAAGGAAGAGAAGCGTGCACCGGCACCGGCTCCCGTTGCCGCCGCTGCAGTGGGTGGTGTCGAGACGATCCGGGTCGAGACGGTCCCGCAGGCGTCCAACGCTGCCGCCCGGTTGCTCGAGCTCGCCACCCGCAACGCGGATGAGCTTGTCGATGAGGCGAAGGAAGAGGCCGACAAGATCGTCGGCGCCGCGCGCACCATAGCGGAGCGTCTCGAGGCCGAGGCCAAGTCCAAGTCCGACCGGCTCGAGTCCGATGCCCGTCAGCGTTC
>JARICB010000083.1 GCA_029264225.1 Nocardioides sp.
CGCTGGTGTCCTTCCATGTCGCACCCTCGACCCGCACCCGGTCGGTAGTGAAGAACCGCGCGTTGGCGGCTGCCTTCGCGGGAGCCCACCGCTTCGGTGTCGAGGTCTTCGAGCCCGGCACGTCCAACGTGTTGATGGCGGCTCTGCTCGTGCACGACCTGATGGATGTGATGCCTCCGCACGAGCACCCGTGGCAGGACGAGGCCTACGCCGCAGTGCACGGTGGCCTGTGGCGAGCGCCGTACGAGCCGCGCAGCGCGTTGGGGCTCTCCGCCCTGCTGGGCTACGCGGCCACGCGTGGATGATTGGCGAATCGCGGCAGCGCGCAGTCACGTGTGCGAACATCGCGTCGTGCCAACCGGAGCCGTCGCGCGCCTGCAGCAGGCCGTTGAGGGCCTGACCCCTGGCTACTTCGCGTTGGTCATGGCCAGCGGCATCATCTCCGTCGGAATGCACCTGGAGGGCTTCGACGTGTTGTCGAGGTTGCTGCTGGTGGTCACCGGTGCGGCTTTCGTGACGCTGCTGGTGCTGACGGGCTGGCGACTGGTCAGCTATCGCGGGTCGGTCGTGGAAGACTTCATGGACCCGCGCAGGGCCTTCGGGTTCTTCACCTTCGTTGCCGGCACCAACGTGCTTGGCGTGCGCCTCGGCGTGGCCGGCCTACCCGAGGCGACGGCGGTGCTGCTGACCGCCTCCGGGGTCGCGTGGCTGGTGCTGGGCTACGTAGTGCCCTGGACCGCTGTGCTGGGGCCCAAGGAGCGCCCGGTGATCGCGGCCGCGAACGGCACCTGGTTCATCTGGGTCGTCGCCAGTCAGTCCGTCGCCGTCGCTGCTGCGACGATCGAACCGCTCTTCGACGGCGCCCGGCGCGAACTCGCGCTGCTCGCGGTGGTGTCCTGGTCGGTCGGGGTGTTCCTCTACGCCGCCACCGGTGTCCTGGTCTCGATGCGACTGACCCTCTACGAGTTCGGTCCTACCGACCTGTCCCCGCCCTACTGGGTATCCATGGGAGCGCTGTCGATCACGGTGTTGGCAGGCGCCCGGATCGTGGAGATGGCCGATGCGCCGATGGTCGCGGTGACCCGCGACCTGATCGCCGGACTTGCGGTGGTGTTCTGGGCCTTCTCGAGTTGGCTCATACCCGTGCTGGTGGCCGCCGGATGGTGGCGCCACGTGCGCAAACGCGTGCCGCTGCGTTATGAGGCGACGCTGTGGAGCATCGTCTTCCCGCTCGGCATGTATGCCGTCGCGGGCATCTACCTCGGTCGCGCCGATCACCTGCCGCTCGTCGAGGGGGTGGGAGGCGTATGGCTCTGGGTCGCGTTTGCAGCCTGGTCGCTGGTCTGCGTCGCCATGATCCGACACATCGTTGGCACCGTGCTGCGCTCCCCAAGGCAATCCTTGCCTGTGTGAGCGGGCACACGAGGTGCAGCCCCGGGCCATTCTGTGCCTTACTCGGATGAGTAGCCTGACATCGCAGTTGTGCGACCTCATGGAGGAGATCAGGACGTGTCCGACACCGCGACCCGCGTCAGTGATGTCATGCTCCGGAGCCCCAAGACGATGCCGGCGGACGCTTCGATCGAGCAGGCCCGGGCGGCACTGGACAACGACCACGTCCATATGGTGTTGCTGACGAGTGGCCCCGTTCTCGTGGGCACCGTGGTGCGGAGCGACCTACCCCCGATCGACACGGAGGGGCTGGCCCTGCCCTGGTCGAAGCTTGCCGAGCGGACGGTCTCGCCCGAGGCGATGACGGCGCGCGTGCATGACTTCTTGATCGAGCGCGACATACGGCGCGTGGCGGTGGTCTCCACCGACGGAGAGCTGCTCGGTCTGATGTGCCTCAAGCGCCGCAGGACCGGGTTCTGCTCGGCGGACGACGTCGCCGCACGCTCGTCGATGACCTGATCAATGATCCGCTCGACTTCAGGAGGAACCCCCGTGGAAGAGGCGCAAGACATAGAGACTGGTCATGACTGGACGGATCAGCGTTCGACCTACGACGCGTTGCGCTCCCGGTGTCCGGTGGCCCATGAGAGCGATCGGTGGATGGTCCTGCGGCATGCCGAGGTCGTGGCAGCCGCTACCGACCCCGAGGCCTTCTCCAGCAGGGTGACCACCCGGCGCGCCATCCCCAACAGTCTCGACGGCGCAGAACACAGCGCCTACCGCGAAGTAGTGGATCGCTACCTCACCGAGGAGCGGGTGGCCCGCGAAGAGCCCCAATGTCGTGCCCATGCGGTGGCCATCATCGATGCCCTTCCGCGCGAGACCACGGTCAAGACCATTGCCAGCATCGGCATCCCCTACGCAGTGCGTGCGCAGTCCACCTGGCTGGGGTGGCCAGCGGAGCTGGAAGACACGCTGGTGACATGGATCGCCGACAACCACGCGGCCACGCGGTCAGGTGATCGTGAGCGCACCAGGGAGGTGGCCGAACGATTCGATCGGATCATCGACGCCCTGCTCGAGACGCGCGCTGAGGTCTCGCACGCGGACGTCACCTACGAACTCATGAACGACTCGGTCGATGGTCGGGCGCTGACCGAGCAGGAGGTCGTCTCGATCCTGCGCAACTGGACGGCCGGCGACCTCGGTTCGCTGGCGACGTCCATCGGTGTGATCGTGCACTTCTTGGCCGCCAACCCGACGGTGCAACGCGAGATCCGAGGTCTGGTTGCGGCTGAGGACCAGCGAGCACTGAGCGCGGCAGTCGAGGAGATCCTGCGGATCGACGATCCCTTCGTGTCCAACCGTCGGGTAGCGACCCGGGCGGTCTGCCTCGGTGGCGAGGACATCGCTGCCGGCG
>JARICB010000121.1 GCA_029264225.1 Nocardioides sp.
ATGTCCGCGCGTCTCCCCGAGGGGGGCGGCTACTCGTCGCCGGTCAGGGAGAAGGACCGCAGCCGGTCGCCGGCGAACCAGACACCGCCGACGGTGACCACCAGGCTGGCCAGGATCGCCCAGGGCAGGTTGGCCGGGTCTTCGAGCGAGTCGGAGATCTCGTGGCCGATCCGGATGCCCCACTGGCCGATGCTCAGCCAGGCGACGCCGGAGAGCAGACCGCCGAGCAGTCCCTCCCAGATCAGCACGAACAGCAGGCCGGCCACGACGGCGTGTCGGGTGAAGGCCGACAACGCCAGGAACAGTGCGGAGTAGGCCGTGCCGGCGACCAGCGAGGCGACCCACCAGCCGAGCGCCTGTTCGCCGCCACCGGCCACCAGCCCGGCGAGGAGGATCGAGAGTGATCCGGCGACCAGCGTGGCGGCCCAGGCGACGACCCACTTGGAGATGGCCACGGCGTGCCGGTTCACCGGCTTGGAGAGCAGGTAGACGATCGAGCCGTCGTCCACCTCGGGGCCGAGCACCGACGAGGCGCCCAGGATCGCCACCAGGGGCAACACCAGGGGGTAGCCGAGCAGGCTGATCATCGACCAGGCGGCCGAGTTGTCGCTGGTCATGCCTACGACCACGGCGGTCAGGCCGATCAGCGCGATCGGGAAGGTGAGGAGCAGCCAGAACCGGCGCCGACCCAGCAGGGCCTGGAGCGCGAGCTTGACGATGGTCGCGTTCATGAGCACACCTTCATCGGTCCACCAGATAGGCAAAGACGCTCTCCAGCGACTCGTCGCTGGGGGAGAGGTCGACGAGCGTCACGTCGTTGGCACGGGCCAGCGCGGGCAGCTCTCTGGCGAACGTGCCGAGGTCGCTGACCTGCACATCGAGGCCGCCACGGGGACGCACGTTGACGGACTGGACGCTGAGTTGCGCCATGAGTACGGCGGCCAGCGCACGGTCGTTGCTCGACTCGATCGAGTAGTGGACCGGCCGATCGGTCATGAGTCGCCGGATCGCCCCGAAGTCGCCGGAGGCGGCGTGTCGTCCGGAGACGACGACCTCGATCTGGCGGGCCAGTCGCTCGACCTCTTCGAGGATGTGGGAGCTGAACAGCACCGTGTGGCCGTTGTTGCCCAGGTCTCGCAGCAGATCCATCAGGTGCATCCGCTGGCGCGGGTCGACACCGTTGAACGGCTCGTCCAGGAGCAGTACGTCGGGGCCGTGGACCAGAGCGGCGGCAATCTTGATGCGCTGCCGCATTCCCTTGGAGTAGGTGTCGATCCGGCGTGCCGCCGGCTCCACCATGTCGACGACGCCGAGGATCCGCTCGGTGGCGGCCGCGGCATCGCTGAGTCGGTGCAGATCGGCGTTGGCGCGGACGAACTGTCGCCCCGAGAGGTAGCCGAAGCTGAGTTCGCGTTCGGGAACCAGACCGATCTTGCGGTAGACGTCGGTATGTCGCCAGACGGGTTCGCCGTCGAGGGTGACGGTGCCTGACGAGGGTGGCAGGAAGCCCGCCATCATCGCCATCAGTGTCGTCTTGCCGGCCCCGTTGGGACCGAGCAGACCGGTCACGCCCGGGCCGATCGTCATCGTGACGTCGTTGACGGCGACCACGTTGCCGAACCAGCGCGACACCTTGTCGAGGACCAGCGTGCTCATCGGGAACCCACCTTCGCGAAGCGGCGTACCAGCAGGGCCAGGCAGGCGGCGGTGACCAGCAGCGGTGTCACGATGTAGGCGATCGGCCAGGCGCCGCCGATCGTGGTGATGGGGTTGGCGCCAGCGCCCCAGGCCTCGCCGAGACCGTTGTGGATGGTCCACGGCGAGAGCAGTCCGACCGCCTCGCCGACGCCGGAGATGTCCTCGTAGTCGGCGATGCCCTGGATGATCAGCACCACGCCCACCACGACGATCACGACGACGATGGAGGCCACCACCGCGAACCCGCGGCGCAACGCCACCGAGGAGATGACGCCGGTGATGCCGGCCAGCACGATGGCCAGCAGCACCTGGAGTGCGACGGCCTTGAGGAAGTCGGGCGTCTGCTCGCCGGTGTCGAGTCCGGCCAGCAACCCGCCGACGTACAAGATCACGGTCGGCAGCAGCGTGAACGCGAAGATCGCCGTGGCCAGGGAGGCCCAGCGAGTCAGCGCGAACACCGACGCCGACAGTGGGCGGGCGAGGTAGAGCACGATCGAACGGTGCCGCAGGTCGCGGGAGAAGAGCACCGGGGCCTGCGCGGCAGCGAAGAGGCTGACCAGCATCTGCACCTGGCTCGTGTAGGCGGCGTAGGACAACGGCAGGGCCGACAGCTTGATCATGGTGACAACCCCGACGATGATCACCGCGGGCAGCACGCTGAGGCCCACCAGCAGGAACGGCAGCACCTTGGAGCGCCCCGAGCGGCCCAGGCCGAAGACGTGGCGTAGGCCGGTGACGTAGAGGCTGCGGGCGAGCGCGCCGGTGCCCTCGCGGGGGCCGTCGTAGCCGCGGTAACCGATGTCGTGAATGACGCCTTCAGACACTGGGCTCACCTCCGGGGCCTTCGAGGAACACGTCTTCGAGGTGGGTCTGGGCAGGCTGCATGCGCACCAGCCCGAGGCCGAGGTCGGCGGCGGTGTCGCGCACCAGGTCGAGTACGGCGAGGTGGGCGGGCGGCGGGTCGATGACGACGAGCTGGCCGCGCGGACGACACGTAAGCCCGGCCAGGGCGAGGCGCTCTCCGAGCTGGTCGCGTTCGGCGTCTCCGCCCAGCACCTCGACCAGCAGCCCGCCGGTGTGGTGCAGGAAGTCGGCGGTAGCGCTCGAGCGCAGCAGGTGACCGCCATCCAGGACGATGACGTGATCGCTGACCCGCTCGAGCTCGCCGAGCAGGTGGGAGGTGACGAGCACGGCGATGCCGAAGTCGCGTCCGATGCGTTGCACCAGTTGAAGCATGTCGACGCGGGCAGCCGGGTCGAGTCCGTTGGTCGGCTCGTCGAGGAAGACCAGCCGCGGGTCGTGCACCAGTGCCTGCGCCAGTTTGGCCCGTTGCTTCATGCCGGTGGAGTAGCCGCCCATCTGGCGGTAACGCTCCTCGTCGAGACCCACGTGGCGCAACACGTCGGCAGCCCGTTCCCGCGCGACGGTGGCCGGCAGACCTGACATCCGGCCCATGTGGACGATGAAGTCGCTGGCGCTGACGTCGGGCGGCAGACAGTCGTGCTCGGGCATGTAACCCACCAGTTGGCGGATCTGCGCGGACTCGTGCTCGATGTCGAACCCGAGCACCTGCGCCGTACCGCTGGAGGGTTCCAGCAGCCCCAGCAGGATCTTGATCAGCGTGGACTTGCCGGCGCCGTTGGCGCCCACGAGCCCGGTCACGCCGTCACCGACGCTGATGTCGAGCCCGGTGAGGGCTTGCACGTCGCCGAAGTGCTTCGTCAGTGCGCTGGTCTCGATGACTCGCTGCGCTATGGGCCCTGTCACGCCCGCAACGGTAACGCTCGGGGGAGTGCGCGCCCACCAGGGATGTCCCCGAGTCTCGCCAGGGAGCGTGGCGAATCGCCCTAGGAGGAGGCGAATAGGCCGAGCCGCGCCGGCCATCTAGTCTGGTCGCCAACATTCCCCGGTTGGTCTGCCGGCAGGGCCCGCCTGACTTTGAATCAGGATTAGCGACGATGGTTCGACTCCATCCCGGGGAGCAGGGTTTTCCGTTCGAGGGCCCCTTGGCTCGTCGGACGAGCAAAGCGTACGGCGTGTCGCGCGCGGCGTACGGCGTGTCGCGCCGACACCGTGCGAGCTATGGCCCGCGCGACCCGTGGTGACTGCGCACCCGCCTACCGCTGGCAGACTGCGCCTATGGACAACCTGACTGTGATCGTCCTCGCCGCCGGTGGTGGCACCCGGATGAAATCCAAGACGATGAAGGTGCTGCACCCCATCGCTGGGCGTTCGATGATCGGCCACGTACTCACCGCCGTGCAGGCGATGGAACCGCAACACATCGTCGCCGTCGTCGGCCATCAGCGTGACCAGGTGGGCCCCCACATCCAGGCGCTCGCGCCCGGCGCCGTACTCGCCGTGCAGGAGACCCAGGAGGGCACCGGGCACGCGGTCCGGGTAGCGATCGAGGCGGCCGGTACGACGAGTGGCACGGTCATCGTCGCAGCGGGCGACACCCCGCTGCTGCGGGGAGAGTCGCTGCAAGCATTCGCTGCCGAGCACGAGGCAGCCCAGCGCGCCGTCAGCATCCTGAGCGGCGTGGTGGCCCAGCCCTTCGGCTACGGCCGGATCATCCGCAACGCGGAGGGCGACGTCGAGGCGATCGTCGAGGAGAAGGACGCCACCCCCGAACAACGCGAGATCGCCGAGATCAACTCCGGGATCCTCGCCTTCGACGCGGAGTTCCTGCTCGACGCGCTGCCACGGATCACCAACGAGAACAGCAAGGGCGAGTACTACCTCACCGACACGGTGCAGATCGCCCGGGACGCCGGACTCACCGTCGGCGCGCACACGATCGAGGACGTGACGCAGACCGAGGGCGCCAACGACCGCGCCCAGTTGGCCCAGCTCGGGCGCCAGCTCAACGCCCGGATCGTGACCGACTGGATGCGCGCGGGCGTCACGGTGATGGACCCGGCGACCACCTGGATCGACGCCGACGTGCAGCTCGCGCCTGACGTCACCATCCTGCCCGGCACCCAGCTCCTCGGTGCCACCGTCATCGCCGAAGACGCCGTGATCGGGCCCGACACCACCCTCAAGGACTGTGAGATTGGCCTCGGTGCCCGCGTCGTGCGCACCCACGGCGAGCTCGCGGTCATCGGCGATCAGGCCAACGTCGGACCGTTCGCCTACCTGCGTCCGGGCACCCGGCTGGGCATCGCGGGCAAGATCGGCACCTTCGTGGAGACCAAGAACTCCACCATCGGCGACGGCGCCAAGGTGCCGCATCTCTCCTACGTCGGCGACGCCGAGATCGGCGAGGGCACCAATATCGGCGCCGGCACGATCTTCGCCAACTACGACGGGATCGCCAAGCACCGGACGGTGGTGGGGCGATACGCCAAGACCGGCTCCAACAACACCTTCGTCGCACCGGTCTCGATCGGCGACGGTGCGGGCACCGCCGGTGGCACGGTCGTACGCCGCGACGTACCGGCTGGAGCGCTGGCTGTCAGCGGTGCTCCGCAGCGCAACATCGAGGGCTGGACACAGTCGAAGCGACCCGGCACCGCGCAGGCCGACGCGGCAGCAGCAGCCGGGCGTCCGAAAGGTAAACACGAGGTGACCCCCGGGGTTGGAGCAAACACCCCTCGTGAGTCAGAATCGTGACGTCGACACCACCGTTTCGGCGCGCCTCACCCCGTCTCGCCCGTCTCTAGGAGTCGCAGCCCGTGACCGGTTTGAAAAAGACCACCGAGAAGAACCTCATGGTCTTCAGCGGGCGGGCTCACCCCTCGCTGGCCGAGGAGGTCGCGCGACTGCTCGACACCGACCTGGTTCCACAGTCGGCCTACCAGTTCGCCAACGGCGAGATCTACGTGCGCTACGAGGAGTCCGTCCGCGGATGTGACGCCTTCGTGATCCAGAGCCACACCTCGCCGATCAACGAATGGATCATGGAGCACCTGCTCATGGTCGACGCCCTGAAGCGGGCCTCCGCCAAGCGGATCACCGTGGTGATGCCGTTCTACGGTTACGGCCGCCAGGACAAGAAGCACCGCGGCCGCGAGCCGATCTCGGCGCGCCTGATCGCCGACCTGTTCAAGACGGCCGGCGCCGACCGGCTGATCACCGTCGACCTGCACGCCGACCAGATCCAGGGCTTCTTCGACGGCCCCGTCGACCACCTGATGGCACTGCCGATCCTGACCCAGTACGTCCGGGAGAAGTACGGCGACCAGCCGCTGGCCGTGGTCTCCCCGGACGCCGGCCGGATCAGGGTCGCCGAACGCTGGTCGGCCCGCCTCGGGGGCGCACCGTTGGCCTTCATCCACAAGTCGCGGCGTACGGACCGGCCCAACGAGACCGTCGCCAACCGGGTCGTCGGTGAGGTCAAGGACCGCATCTGCGTCCTGACCGACGACATGATCGACACCGGCGGCACGATCGTGCAGGCCGCCGAGGCCTGCATGAACGAGGGCGCGGCGGGCGTCATCATCGCCGCCACCCACGCGATCCTCTCCGACCCGGCGGTCGAGCGGCTCAAGAACTCGCCCGCCGTGGAGGTCGTGGTCACCAACACGCTCCCGGTCGCCGCGGAGAACCAGTTCGACAAGCTCACCACCCTCTCGATCGCACCGCTGATCTCGCGGGCGATCAAGGAGGTGTTCGAGGACGGCTCCGTCACCTCGATGTTCGACGACGACGCGCAGCCCGCGCTTTTCCGCCCGTAGTGAGCGCTGCCTGAGGATTCGACCGGCGCCGCGGCGTACGAGTAGGATCCTTAGGTTGCCTCGGCGAGGGAGTTCGCGCTCCGTGATCGACTGGGCCGGCTGATCTTCTACGCCGTGCGCCCGCGATCGGGATGCACGGCGTTTCTTCGTTGCGAGGCCCCCAAACCGAAACAACCCACTGGAGTGAACATGGCTACCGAGAAGATCACCGCCGAGACCCGCACCGAGTTCGGCAAGGGCGCCGCCCGCCGCATCCGCCGCGACGACAAGATCCCCGCCGTCATCTACGGCCACGGCAACGACCCGATCCACGTCATTCTGCCGGGCCACCAGACGATGATGGCGCTCAAGAACGGTGGCGCCAACGCGCTGCTCACCCTTGACGTCGAGGGCACCGAGCAGCTTGCCCTGACCAAGGACGTGCAGATCGACCCGATCCGTCGTCAGATCGAGCACGTCGACTTCGTCTCGGTCAAGCGCGGCGAGAAGGTCACCGTCGACGTCCCGATCCACGTGGTCGGCGATGCCGCTCCCGAGACGCTGGTCGTCACCGAGAACTCGGTGCTCTCGGTCGAGGCCGAGGCCACCCACATCCCCGAGTTCCTCGAGGTCTCCGTCGAGGGCGCCGCTGTCGGCACCCTGATCCACGCCAAGGACCTCAAGCTGCCGAAGGGCACCACGCTGCTCGCCGACGATGAGCTGCTCATCATCAACGTGACCCAGATGATCTCCGCGTCCGCTCTGGAGGCCGAGCTCGACGAGGCCGAAGCCGAGGCCGGTATCGAGCACGACGTTGCCGACAGTGTGATCGCCGACGCTCAGGTCGAGGCCGCCGCCGTCGAGGCCGGCGCTGCGGAGTGATCCACCTGTTCCGCTGACTGGCGCCGGACCGTGACCCTTCACGGTGTTGCTTCGGTGACACTCCACGGTGTTGTTTCACCATGCCAGGCAGGGAACCCATCACATGGCACGGCGTCGACGCCGTGCCATGTGTCGATTTCCCCACCCAGCATGGTGAAGCAACAGCCCACGAAGCACCCACTGATTGGATGAGCCCATGACTGACGAGGTGTGGCTGGTTGTCGGCCTGGGCAACCCCGGACCGACGTACGCCGGCCATCGTCACAACATCGGCTATCTGGTCACCGATGAGCTGGCCCGGCGGATGGGAAGCGGGTTCCGCTCCCACAAGTCCGGTCGCGCCGACGTCGTCGAGGGGCGTCTAGGGGCCCCCGGCCTGCCCGGGCCGCGGGTCGTGCTCGCCCGACCTCGGTCCTACATGAACGAGAGCGGCGGATCGGTCAAGGCACTGGCGACGTTCTACAAGGTCGAGCCCGAGCGGATCATCGCGATCCATGACGAGCTCGACATCGCCTTCAACACCCTGCGGCTCAAGCTCGGTGGAGGCGACAACGGTCACAACGGGCTGCGCTCGATGCGTGCAAGTCTCGGCACCGGCGACTTCTACCGCGTACGAGTAGGGATCGGGCGCCCCCCGGGGCGCCAGGACGTCGCCGACTTCGTGCTCTCCAACTACTCGAGCACCGAGAAGAAGGAACTCCCCTTCCAGGTGATCGATGCCGCCGATGCGGTCGAGTCACTGATCACCGACGGACTCGAAAAGTCGCAGCAGCGCTTCAATTCCTGACCCAGATACGCTGTTTTGGGTATGCCCCGTCCCCGGCGGGCCCCCTAGCCTCGGACGCACCCGATCTTCCTCGGGCGGGCCAACAGTGGAGGCGTCATGGGATCCGTTACTCGTCATCCACGCTTACCGTGGGACCTTTCCGACGCTTCGCGTCCACAGTCGGTGTCTCGCCGCAAGCCGGTATCGCGTTCGCAGGTGGTGGCTCGTTCCGAGGCGGCGCCGCTACGTGCCTTCGACGATGTCCCCGCCGTGCGACCCCGACACCGCTCAGAACCTGGCAGGGCGATGACGCTCGCCCAGCGAATGAGGTCGCTGATCCGCACTGCGCCGCTCACCAATTCTGACGAATAGCGTCGCACGGCGCGATCGCGTAGGCCCCGTCTCCGCACGATGGTGCAGGTCGCACTGGCGACCGTGACGTCGAATGAGTCGGAGGGGGCGGGGGATGAGTTTCGTCAGCCCGTTCGCCAGCGTCGTGATTCCGGCCCACAACGAGAGCGCCACCATCGGGCGCAACCTGTTCCAGCTCTACCAAGGCATCTGGGACGAAGAGATCGACGTAGTTGTCGTCTGCAACGGATGCACCGATGACACGGCGCAGCGGGTGCGTGAAACCGCTCTCGGTGCGAGGGTGCTGGAGATCCCGCGGCCCTCCAAGGCTGAGGCGATGCGCGCCGGCAATGCCTCCAGTGCTCACTTCCCGCGGGTCCACCTGGACGCCGATGTGGTCCTCTCAGGACCTGACCTGCGTCGTCTCGTGGCGCCGTTGCAGGCCGGTGCAGTGCTTGCTGCGGCGCCGGAGCGGGTGCTGGTCACGGCGCATTCGTCGTTGGCCGTGCGGTGCTACTACGACGTTTGGCAACACCTGCCCCAGGTCGAGGCGGGACTCTTCGGGCGAGGGGTCGTGGCGTTGAGCGAGGAAGGCCAGCACAGAGTGGATGCGCTGCCGCCGCTGATGAGCGACGACCTGGCTGCCTCGGAGGCTTTCGACCGCAGCGAACGGCGCGTGGTCGAAGGCGCCGTCGTCTACGTCCAGGCCCCGCGTCACCTGGCCGATCTGGTACGTCGACGGATCCGCGTCGTGACCGGCAACGCTCAGGCAGATGCCGGTGGGGTGCGCCACCCGGAGTCGAGCACCTCGTGGTCCGACCTGGCCCGCATGGCTTGGCGCCACCCCCACCTCGCCGCGAAACTGCCGGTCTTCCTCGCAGTCACGGCGGTGAGCCGCGTGCTCGCTCGGCGGCGCGTCCGCGCGGGCGACTTCACCACCTGGCAGCGGGACGAGAGCTCACGCCGATGACCGTCCTACCTGTCGTCCACGTCGACGTCCGCCGACGCTGCAATCTGCGGCTCATCCGTCTCGGGCATGGGATGCGTCTCCCTACTGCTGTATCCCCGAAGGGCGAGGTTTTGCCATGCTAGAGGCACTCTTGCGCGGACGTCGTTGGCACACCACTGCCGGTGCCATCCTGGGTCTTGCCGCTGCCCTGTTGGTAGTCCCACCGGTCGGTGCAGCTCCGCCGGTGGTCGGGCCCTGCGGCCCGAGCGGCAACAAGATCGCCTGCGAGAACAGCCTGCCCGGTTCGCCTCCCAGCGAGTGGGAGATCAACGGTGCGGGTGACGCCGGAATTCAGGGGTTCGCCACCGACATCAGCGTCAACGTCGGCAGTCGCATCGACTTCAAGATCGACACAGCCGCGTCCGGCTACGACATCTCGATCTACCGCACCGGCTACTACAACGGCGACGGCGCCCGCAAGGTCGCCACCGTCTCGCCATCGGCGAGCCTGCCCCAGCAGCAGCCTCAGTGCATCACAGACGTTGCGACCCAGCTCTATGACTGCGGCAACTGGGGAGTCTCGGCCTCGTGGAACGTGCCGTTGACCGCTGTCTCTGGGGTCTACTTCGCCCGGCTTCACGATCCGGTGACGCAGGACGAGAGCCACATCACCTTCATCGTCCGCGACGACTCGAGTCATTCCGACATCGTCTTCCAGACCTCCGATCCCACGTGGCAGGCCTACAACTCCTACGGGGGCTCGAACTTCTACAGCGGAGGGCCCAATGGGCGTGCCTACGCCCTCAGCTACAACCGGCCCTTTCTGACCAGGGGTGGAACAGGCGGCCGCGACTTCTACTTCGCCAACGAGTACCCGCTCGTACGCTTCCTGGAGAAGAACGGCTACGACGTGAGCTACATCGCCGGTGTCGACACCGACCGTGCGGGGCAGTTGCTCACCAACCACAAGACCTTCCTCTCCGTGGGCCACGACGAGTACTGGTCGGGTGCCCAGCGCGCCAACGTCGAGGCGGCTCGTGATGCGGGCGTCAACCTGATGTTCCTGAGCGGCAACGAGATGTACTGGCGGACCAGGTACACGCCGAGCACTATCGGTGGCGTTTCTACCCCTTATCGAACCCTCGTCGCCTACAAGGAAACCTGGGACAACTCGAAGAGCGATCCCACGGCTGAGTGGACGGGCACCTGGCGCGACCCTCGTTTCGCCGCGCCGGCGGCCGGGGCAGGACGTCCCGAGAACGCCGTCACCGGCACCCTCTACATGGTCAACTTCAGCGATCTTGCGCTCAAGGTGGACGCCCGCGAGGGCAAGCTGCGGCTGTGGCGAAATACGTCCCTGGCCAATCTCGGCGCCGGCACGACAGCCACGCTGGCTCCGCACACCATCGGCTACGAGTCTGACGAGGACGTCGACAACGGTGCGCGTCCGTCAGGGCTCGTGCGACTCTCCACGACGACGGGTGCGGTCTCGGAATATCTCCAGGACTTCGGCAACAACGTAGCGCCGGGGACGACGACCCACCACCTCACGATGTATCGCGCTCCGAGTGGGGCCCTGGTCTTCGGCGCTGGCACCGTGCAGTGGACGTGGGGGCTCGACCGTGTGCATGACAGCTCCTATGCGCCCGAACCTGCCGACCCGCGTATGCAGCAGGCTCAGGTCAACCTGCTGGCCGACATGAACGCGCAGCCGGTGACACTCGACCCCGCGCTGACCCGCGCCACCATGTCGAGCGACACGGCCGGTCCCGTCGTGACCATCAACGCACCGGCGGCGGGGACGACTGTGCCCAACGGAGTTCAGGTCACCGCGACCGGCACCGCTACCGACGCTGCAGGCCGAATCGCGGGGGTCGAGGTGTCCGCCGACGGGGGCACCACCTGGAAGCCGGCCACGGGGACGACCGACTGGAGCTATACCTACGTCCAGCACGGCACGGGTCCTACACCCCTGATGGTCCGCGCCATCGACGACAGCGCAAACATCGGCCAGAGCACGACCCGCAGCATGCAGGTGAGCTGTCCCTGCAGTGTGTTCGGCGCCGTGATACCAGCCACGCCCGCGGCCAATGACAACTCCGCGACGGAGTTGGGACTCAAGTTCACACCTGCCATGGACGGCTTCGTCAGCGGAGTCCGCTTCTACAAGTCGGCGGCCAACACCGGGATCCACGCCGGCTCCATCTGGAGCACCTCCGGTCAGCAGTTGGCATCGGTGACCTTCACGAACGAGTCCGCATCCGGGTGGCAGAAGGCAGACTTCGCGACCCCCGTCCCGGTCGTGGCAGGTACTACCTACGTAGTGTCATACACCGCCCCCAAGGGCCGCTACGCCGTTGACTCATTCGCCTTCTCATCGTCGGGCCTCAACTCTCACCCGCTCTCCGTGGCCGGTGGCTACGCGGCCGACCCGGCCGGGGTCTTCGCCGACGCCGGACGGTTCCCCACCTCCAGTTTCCGCAAGTCCAACTACTTCGTCGATGCGCTGTTCACCACCGTCGACGAAGCGCCACTTATTGCCACCGACCAGCAGCCCGTGCCCAATGCGTCCAGCGTGCCGGTCGACACGACGGTCGCTGCGACGTTCTCCAAGAGCGTCGTCCCCGGGACACCTTCGCTCACCGTGCGTGTCGGCGATGGCGCGGCCGTGGTCGGTACGACGGCCTACGACACCGCGACCAAACGCATCACGTTCACCCCGTCAGCGCCGTTGAACCCGCGGATGCGCTACACGGCCACCCTTGCCGGCACCGACAACCAGGGCAACCAGGTAAGCACCGGCAAGTCCTGGTCCTTCGAGACCGCGTGGCCACCGTCGGTGCCGGGAGTCTGCCCGTGCACTCTGTTCGATGACACGCTCCGCCCGGATCGTCTGCACGACCCCGACTCGGTCCCTGTGACGCTGGGCGTCAGGTTCGCCCCGGAGGTCGATGGCACGGTGACCGGCGTGCGGTTCTTCAAGGGACCGGCCAACACGGGGTCCCACACCGGCACGCTCTGGGCCATGAACGGCACGGCGTTGGCTACGGGCACCTTCGTCGACGAGTCCAGCACCGGCTGGCAGACGTTGATGTTCGACCAGCCGGTGCCGGTCAGCAAGGACACCGAGTACGTCGCGTCGTACCGCGCCCCGAACGGCCGCTATTCCTCGACCCCCGGTGGGTTCCAGTCCGGTGCCGCATCTCGACCTCCGCTACGCGTCAGCGGCAACTCAGGTGCCTACACCTACGGCCCGGGTTTTCCCGACAACCGTTCAGGCACCAGTTACCTGGTCGACCTGCTGTTCGAGCGACTGCCGGCGGTCATCGCCGTCACGGGCCAGGACCCGGCTCCCGGAGCGCTCGACGTAGCGCGTACCAGCACTGTCTCGGTCTGGTTCTCGGCACCGATCAAGCCCGGTGCCAGTCTCAGCGCGGCCACCGGAGGGGTCCCGGT